>JALYUH010000444.1 GCA_030853985.1 Bacteroidota bacterium
GCCGGCCGGGTCGGGGCCGGCCGCGCCAATGGTATGCAGAGCTTCCAGCTGGCGCAGGTAAATGGCCAGCGCGCTCGCCGCATTGGCCCGAATCTGGTCGAAGGCGGTGCCCAGGTAGCTGGCAAAATCGGGGTTGAGGGTGAGTACGCGCACTTCCCCGCCGGCCGCCCGCAGCGGGCTGGCGAGGTTGCGGCCGGCCAGCAGGCGCAGCAGCGCGCCCAGCCGGTCCACGCACATGACGCCCGTAGTGGTATCATTGATGCCCGGCGAAAGGGCTTTCAGGGCAATATCCACCAGTTGGCGCAGCCCGAAGCCCACGTCCTGGTCGAGGGTGCGCTGGTTGCCGATTCGGTAGCTGCCGGCCAAGCCATCGGCCAGCTCGTTGGTGGGGGGCAAGGGGTGGCCGGCCGCACTGGCCGCCACCGAAACCAGCGGCGCGCCCGCCACCACAAAGCTGCCAATGGCCCGCTCCATGCGCACCACCACGCCGGCCCGCTCGGCAAAAGCCAGCAGTGCATCGTATTCCACGCCCTGCACGTAGCCCGTGGCCGGGGCCGGCACCGGCTGCCAGCGCAGGGCCGGGCCGGCGGCCATGTCAGCGCGCTCGGCCGGACTGGCGGGCTCGCCCAGCCGGGCCGGAAACACTTTATCGAGCAGCTTCTCGGTTTCGGCTGCCACGCTCGCCACAATGTTGGCCGCCTGAATGGACGAGGCAATGTGGTGGATAAAGAAAATCAGCATGCCGATGCTCACCAACGCCAGCACCAGCCCGAAAGCCACCGCCAGCGAGGGCACAAACGAGCCCTCGTCGCCGCCGCGAATGGTGCGCAGCACCACCAGGCAATACACGAAAATGCTCACGAAAAAGCCCATCACCACCTGGTTGGTGCGGTCGCGCATGAAATTGTGCAGCAGGCGCGAGGTGTACTGGCTGGCCACTTGGGCCAGCGTAGACAGTGTGAGCGAGAATATCAGGCCCGCCACCGTAATCATGGAGCCGGCGATGGCGGCCAGCATGCCGCGCGCGCCCGCCGCGCCGGCCCCGAACAGCAGCGGGTAGCGGCTCGTCCAGTTGCCCCCCACGTACAGGTCGAGATGCACCAGCCCGTAGGCGGCAAATAAGGCGGCCACCACCATCAAGGTGGGCACAAACCACAGGCTGGAATCGAGGGTCAGCCAGAGGGCTTTCAGTTTATTCATAAGCGTTGGTGTCCTGCTGCGCCGGTTTTACGGTTGTGCTCGGGGCGCGGTGGGCGCGGGCGGAATGGTGCTGCCGGCCTCGGCCCCGGTGCGGGTGGCGCGGTAGTGCGGCGACATAATCTCGACCCCGGCGCGGGCAAACTCGTCCTGAATGTGCTGGTGCAGCAGCGAATACAGCCCCGCCTGCCGGTGGGGCAGCCGGGTGTAGGCGTTAACCTGGTACGCCACGTAAAAATCGTCGAGGCTGGTTTGCAGCACGAAAGGCGCGGGGGTGGCTTCCACGCCCTCGGTGGCGCGGGCGGCGGCCAGCAGGAGCGCGTGTACCTGCGGCCAGGGCACGTCGTAGCCATGGTAACGGCCGTGTGCAGAATCAAGCCTTCGTGCGCGGCCGCCGCCGTGTAGTTCACGGTGTGGCCCGACAGAATATTGGAGTTGGGAATGGTGATATCCTCGTTTTTGATGGTGCGTACGCGAGTTACGAGCAGCGTTTTTTCGAGAATGTCGCCCGTTACGTCGCCGATTTTCACCCGGTCGCCCACCTTGTAGGGCCGCATGTAGGTGATGACGATGCCGGCAATAACGTTGCCGATAGCCGACGTCGAGCCAAATGAAATAACAAACCCCAGCAGCACCGACACGCCCTGAAACACCGGCGAATCGGAGCCCGGCAGGTAGGGAAAAATCACTATGAACATGAACACGTACAACGCAAACCGCAGCAAGTTGAAGGTGGGCAGCGCCCAATCGGGGTAAAAGCCGTCGATAACCAGCTTGCCCGCCGCCGCCTCGCCCGCCAGAAAGCGCAGAAAGCGCACCGCGTAGGTGGTGAAGAAGTAGATAACGATGATGGTGAGCAGGTTGGGCACGTAGTGCACCACCGCCAGCACCACCCGCTGCACCGGCCCCAGCACGTAGCCCAGCAGTTGGCGCGAGAAGCCCTCCGTCCACGGAAACAGGCTGAACAGCAGCGGCAGCGCCAGATACACCGTGAGGGCCACCAGCGCCAGCCGCAGCAGCTTGAGGGCCGTGCGCATCACTTCCAGCTGGCGCTCCTGGGTCAGCAGCTCGTAATCATTGATGCGCAGGGGCCGTAGCGGGCTGCCGCGCCAGCGCAGAATCCGCTGGTTGATGCTGCGGAAGAAGCGGTTCAGCCCATAAATCAGGCCGGCCAGCATCAGGAGCGTGAGCACGGCCAGGCCGCCGCGCTTCAGCAGCTCGGGCAGGTTGCCGGCCTGCCGGGCGGCGGTGAGGTGGGTGCGCAGGATGCCCAGATAACGCTTGGCCACTGCCAGCCGGGGCTGGCCCAGGGCCTGCGCCTCGGCCGCACCCACGCTCAGCAGCTGCTGGTCGCCGTACACGATTTCGGCGTCCTGCTCGGCCTCAACTACCGCCAGCGAGTCGGGGGCAAACGACGAAACTTTCAGCAGCGCTTCGAGCCGGCGCTCGATGGCTTCGGCCCGTTCTTTCGGCCCGAAAGAGCCCACCCGGCCGTACACCCGAAACAGCGTATCGGCCGGGGGTAGCACCACGGCCGCCCCGGCGGGGGCAGGAGCAGGGGCCGCCAGCGAATCGGGGACCTGCGCGGCGGCTTCCCGCCAAATCAGTATGCTAATCAGGCAAATCAGGAACGGTAATTTCATGGGCGAATGCGATGGCGGCGTTTGGGGGCTTCGCGGTATTTCCCGGTTGGGAATGGCACGGCCGCAAGACTGGTGCCGGAACATTAGGTAAAAGTGGCCCAAATGGCACCATTCCACCCGTGGCCAGTGCCATACCCGCCCAACAGGTCGTGCTGGCCAAATAGCAGGGACCGCAGATTGAAGGGATTCCAGGGGATTGAACGGTTTTTTTGTGGTTCCGTTTCGATGATGGTCCCGTTACTTCCCAATAAAAAAGCCGCCCAGTTGGGCGGCTTTTCCTTTTTCGGCTCTAACGCTCGGAACCTCAAATAATCCGTTCAAGCCGCTAAAACCCGGTCAATCTGCGGGCCTATTTGATGCGCTTCAGCTCCACTTTCTGCACGGGCGCGATGACCAGTGGCACCTTCTCCACTTTCACCGACGAGGTGTCGAGGCCGAAGTACTGGTCTTCGGAAGCGATGAACTGGCGGATGTAGAAGTAGGCCTGCATCACGAGCTTCTCCATAGTTGGGAAGTCGTTTTCGATGGAGAGAAACTTTTCCAGCACCACGAAGCGAAAATCGCCGGTTACGTGCTGCTTGTTCAGCGACTCGTAGCGCGAGGTGATGTCTACTTCCTTGTTGCGCACCAGGTCCTCAATCACCTTGCGGAAGTAGAGGTTGATGCGCTGCTGCACCCGGAAACCGAGGCGGAAGTTGATGCGGAACACGTCGTCTTTCGCCACTTCGCTCACCTTATACTCCATCGTGTACGGCTCGTCGGTGGTATCGACGTGGATAAACCAGTAGATGTCGGCCCGCTTGGGGCGCTTCTGAAAGATGGAGTAAATGATTTTTTGCTCAATCTCGGAGCTGCGCTCGGCCGAGGTGAGAAACACCAGGTGCGTCGAATATTTAGGGATGGATTCGTCGTCGCTCAGCTGCTTAAGCGCATCGACGTAGGGCTCCAGCTTCACAAATTCGGTGAGGCGGCGCTTGATATAGTAAGCCTTCAGCCACACGTACATCACCGCCATGAGTGTGCCGCCAATGGCCAGCGACACCCAGCCGCCGTGCGGAAACTTTTCCATGTTAGCAATCAGAAACGCGCCTTCGATGAAGCCGTAGAGCACTGCGAAGCCGACCACCAGTGGGGTGGCCACCTTCTTGGCCTTTAGCCACACGGTGAGCAAAACGGTGGTCATCAGCATGGTGAGCGTGATGGCCAGCCCGTAGGCGGCTTCCATGTTGGTGGATTCGCGGAAGTAGAGCACCACCCCGATGCAGCCCAGCAGCAGCAGCCGGTTCATGCTGGGCACGAAGAGCTGGCCCTTCACGTCGGTGGGGTAGTTGAGC
>JALYUH010000465.1 GCA_030853985.1 Bacteroidota bacterium
GGGTGAGGGTGCCGCCATAGTGCATAATTTTCTCGGTGCGGTAGCGCAGCGTGGCGTTTTGCCAGCGGGCGCGCTGCGCGGGCGTGGCGCGGGCCAGGGCGCGGCCGGTGTCGGCGAAGGTGGTGCCGCCGCGGTCCTCGGCGCGGGGCGCCTGCACGCACTGGAAAAAAATCAGGTAGGGAATTTTGCCGATGAATGCGCCGTCCCAGTGCAGTGGCACGGCGCTGGGTGTGTAGAGGTAGTTCTTGGCGTCGGCCTTCACCTTCAGCTCGTTGATGGCCCCGAATGGCCATTGCAGCGGCTCGCCAAGCTGCTGCGCGTACAGCGCAAAAGCATTCTTGTCGAACAGCTCGAACCCCCGGAAAATCAGGATGCGGTGCTCGCGCACCCAGCCTTCAATCTGCTCGCGCCCGAAGCTGGCAATAGTGTGGCCCGGCTGGCTGGCCCGCACAATGAGGCCGAAAGGATTTTGGGGTTCGAGGGTGTAGGTGTGCATCGTATGAGGTATGAGGGTAGGAGGGTGTGGGGGTAGGACGTTATGCAGAGCGCAGCGAAGCATCTTTACCGCTTCGTTCTCACGTCGACCTCACCCCCTGACCCCCTCTCCAAAAAAGAGGGGGAATCGGCTTAGTGCTGTCGTCAGGCTCCCCTCTTTTTTGGGGAGGGGTTGGGGGTGAGGTTTCGGCGTCAGGCCCCACAAAATTGTGGCCTGCCCACCGCCGCCTGGGCAAACAATTCGGCCTCTTTAGTTAAAAATTCGGCCGGGCCACGAAATGGCTGGGCCGGCCATCCACTTCCACCAATTCGGCCCTCAATTCCTCGGCTTGCTGGCGCTTCATGAGCAGGTAGTCGTTGTCGCGCAGCAGCACCACGCCGTGCCATGGCGTGAGCCAGTTGTCGACGGCACGGGTCATGCGCAGGCCGATTTTATCGGAATGCGGGTGCTGCGGGTGGATGCTCAGGCGCAGCGCGTGCGGAAACTCGCGGGCCAGCAGGCGCGTCCAAGCGTTGCTGCGGCGGATGACTTCGTAGGCCACGGCCTTGCTTTCCTCCTTCACGCGGCTTTTGCTCTTCTCGGGTTCCAGCGCCATCCCGTCTTCCGACACGAAGCGGTGAATGCCGTTGAACAGCGCGCGGTGATGTTCGGTGTCGCGAACACGGGCTTTCAGCTCGGCCAGCGGCTCGGCAAACTCGGCCGTAATCCAGGTGCGGGCCGCGTCGAAGGACTCGGTTTCGAGCAGGTCTTCGAGATTGATGATATCCAAATCGCGGGTGCCCAGCTTCGCCAGCTGCTGTTTCAGCGCCGCGTTGTAGGCCGACACATCTTTGTCGCTCACCTGCACCAAATCGGCAAACACGCGGCCGTCGGCGCAGATGCTGATGCGTGCGCCCGGCGCGTACACCTGCCGGATATCGTCGCACAGGCTTTGCAGGAAGTTTAGCGCGATTTCCTCGCCCAAATCCGGCAGCGTGCCCAGCACTTTGTGGAGGTTGGGCGACTTGGCTGGAAACGCTGGCAGAATGAAATGCACCGGCCAGCCCTGGCTGATGTAGTAGTGCAGCTTGGGCAGGTGCAGCGCCAGGCACTGCTCGCAGGGGGCGGCGGCGCAGTCGTGCCCAAGCGTTTTGCGGTGCAGCAGCACCAGTTTGGCAATGCGCCGGGCCACGTCGAAATCCACGTCCGGGCTCAGCTGCATGAACTGGCCCACGGCCGCGCCCACCTGCCCCAGCAGTAGCGGCGCGAGCATCGAGCCGAGCTGCGGGGCGGCCAACGCCAGGCCAGCACTCAGCATTTCGAGCAGGTCGCGGGTGGCCTGGCCCTCGGCCGAGCGGTCGAGCAGGCGCAGGCCCAGCACGCCCCAGTGCGCGGCATACAGCGTATGGGCCAGCTCGGTAGCCAGCGGGCCAGTGGGGGCGTCGGTAGCGCCGCGCACCACTATTTCGAACAGCGCCAGCCCACGCAGGCGGATGCTTTCGGTTTCGGGGCTGAGTACGCCGGTGGGCTGGTCGGCATCGAGCAGGGCGGCCATTTGGGCGCGTAGAGTGCGCTGGTGCGGGGCCAGCAGCTCTAGTTTGAGCAACACCAGCGCCTGAAAGCGGGCGGCCAGCGGGCCGGGCGGCAGGTCGGGCACGCGGGCTTCCAGCTCGTCGTGAATGCGCTGGTAGAGGCCCAGCACGAAGTCGGTTTTGGCCCCGAAGTGGCGGTAGAGCCCGGCCAGTGGCTGGCCGGCAGCAGTGGCAATGTCGGCGAGGCTGACGGTGGAGAACCCCTGGGTTTCGAAGAGGCGCAGGCCGGTATCGAGGAGGGCGCGGCGGGCCGAGGGGGTGGTTTGGGGAGGCGCGGAATGGGCAGCCATTGGCAGGGAAGGGAGCGAGGCCCGGGAATGAGCCGGCGCTACTATAAAGGTAGGCTCTGGCGGCTAGGACGGCGCTATTTTTCAACCCGAATTCGTGGACTACGTTAAGCTGTTTCTACTTCCGCATCTTATGAAACAAGCTAAATCAAAATCCAAATCGAAGGCCAAATCCAAGCCCCGGCCCGCCAAGTTCTGGCCCGCCATCGGCTTCGCGGCCATCGCCGGCATGCGCAGCATGAGCGCCCCGGCGCTGCTCAGCCATTACCTCTCGCGCAACCCCTCGTGGCTGCTGCTCAGCTCGCCGTTGCGGGTGCTGCAGAAGCCGCTGGTGGCGCGGGGCTTCAAGCTGGCCGCCGCCGGTGAGATGGTGATGGACAAACTACCGAACACGCCTGACCGCATTGCGCCGCCGGTGCTACTGGGCCGGTTGCTATCGGGGGCGCTGGTGGGGGCGGCCGTGTACAAATCGCGCGCGGGTAGCAGTGCCACCGGCGCGGTAGTGGGCGGCCTCGGAGCCGTGGCGGCCACTTTCATCAGCTACGCGTTGCGCGTGGGCATCAGCAAGCAGGCCAACTGGCCCGTGGCGGCCGTGGGCGTGGGCGAAGATGCGCTGGTGCTGGGAAGCGGCGCGGCGCTGCTGCGGGCCCAGCCCGGTCGTAAGTAGGGTAAGCACAAAACAAAACGCCCCCGGTCGGTCCGTGAAATAACGGCCGGCCCGGGGGCGTTGGTGTTGGGTGGGAAAGGCTTGCTAATCGACTGGCAGCGGCTGGTAGTGCAACATGCCATTGACCAGGGCGGCGGCCACCTGGCGGGCCACCGACTTGGCCCGGCCGGCCCGCCGGCCGGCAAAACGCTCTTCTACGGCGGCATCGAAGAGCTGCACCCAGCGGGTCTGGTGCGAAGCCGAGCGGGGCAGGGCCAGGTGCGCGGGCACCGGCCGGGGGGCCGCAACGGGCAGCGCCGAGAGCAGTTCCTGCGCCCAGAATTCGTAGAAGCTGGTGAGGTGGCGGGGCCAGTACACGTGCGCGGCCGCCCGGAATGCGGGTGCCAGCAGCTCGTCGTGGTTGGCTTTGTGGTAGAAGGCATCTACCAGGGCCTGCACGTCGCGCGCAGACTGAATATCGGGCAAGCTGGGGGTGAGGTCGGACATGGCAGTGGTGGGAATGGGTTACCAAGGTACGCCCATACGCAACACCGGGCAAACGGTTGCGCAATTATTTCGGTACAATTTTTTTACCGCCTAGTACCACTAGGCCCACGGCCAGCACAATCAGAGCCGCGCCGCCCAGCATTTGCGGATTTAGCACTTCGCCGGCGAAAGCCCAGCCCAGCAGCACCGCCACCACGGGGTTCACGAAGGCGTAGGTACCAGCCAGGGCGGGCTCCACGGCCCGCAACAGCCAGATGTAGGCCGAGAACGCCACGATGGACCCGAACGTGACCAGATACCCAAACGCCAGCCACGATTTGGTGGTGACCTGGGCCAGCGTGAAGCCGTCGGCCTCGCCGCGCACCAGGCCCACCACCAGCATGGCCGCGCCCCCGCACAGCATCTGCATGCCGCCCGAGGTGAAGGGCGACACGGCCGGCTGGTGTTTTTTGGCATAGAGCGAGCCAATGGACCACACCAGCGAGGCCAGCAGCACCACAAAAATGCCCCGGCCCTGGTGGCCCGGCATTTTCACGGCCGTGGCGGTGGGGTGGGCGGCCAGCAGGTACATGCCCGCCATGCCCGCCGCCAGGCCCAGCGCCACCCACTTCGTCGGCCGGGGCGAAATCCCGCTCGCCCACCCCAGTACCGCCAGAAACATGGGCACCGTGGCCACCAGCAGCGCCGTGATGCCGCTGGGCAAATACAGGACGCCCAGCGTAGTGCCACCATTGCCAAACCCCAGCAGGCACACCCCGATAAACACCCCGTAGGCCCAGCCGCGCCGGGTGGGGGCGGGCTCGCCCCGCCAACGCATGAACCCGTAGAGCAGCCCGCCGGCCAGCCCGTAGCGCGTGCCGGCCATAAGCAGCGGCGGCATGCTGGCCACGGCAAACTTCATGACCAGATAAGTGGAGCCCCAGATGAGGTAAACGAGCGCAAAAGCGGTGAGCAGCGCGGCCCGCGAAGGCGTGGCCGGAGTAGAATCGGAATCGGACATTGAACGGAGATGAAGCAGCCGCAAAAGTACGGCTGGCTGGT
>JALYUH010000489.1 GCA_030853985.1 Bacteroidota bacterium
GCCAGTTTATCGCACCCTGGCCCGACTCAAACTGCGTGGCCACGGTCTCGGTAAACACGTCGCGCACCGCGCCGGTGGCGGCATCGGCCACCCGCACTTTCTCCTCCTTGTGGTCGCGCGAAGTCGATACGAAAGCCAGCTGGCTACCGTCCGGGCTCCAGTCTACGTCATCAAACGTGCCGCTGCTCGAAATGTCGTCCGACATCGTGCCCCGGTGCGCATCCGGGGCCATCTGCAAACGCACCACTTTGGCCGGGCTCACTTCGATGACGACCCGCTCGATGGTGGCAATGTCCTTGTCGCCGGGCAGCGGGTATTTCCAGCTTTTCAGGGTCGGATGGCCCACGTTGGTGGTCACGAGGTACATGTCGCCCACCTGGCGCTGGTCCTGCCGGAAGGTGGCGATTTTGCGCGAGTCGGGCGCCCAGCGCAGCACCGCCATGTCGCTGTGCGTCCAGCCAGCGTTGTCGGTGGCGTAGCCGTAGTCCTTGGCCCCGTCGGTGGTGAGCTGGGTGAGCTGGTTGGTTTTGGTGTCGCGCACCCAGAGGTTGTAGTCCTTGATGTAGGCGGCGAGCTGGCCGTTGGGCGACTCGATTTCGTTGGCCGCATTGGGGCTGGGCTTGGCGGCGGGCGTGGTATCGGGGCTCAATTGCCCGCTGGCCAGGTTGTATTTCCAGCTTTTATCGCCCGTCGCAAAGGCAATGGATTTTTCATCGGGCGCGAACGTGAACGTGCGAAACGGCAGCCGGCTGGCCTCGTAGGTTTTGCCGCTGGCTGCCGATAGCGCCGCCGCCAGCCTGGCCTGGTCGAAGGCGGCGGTGCGGGTTTTGCGGGCCGGGTCCACGAGCACAAACTCGCTGCCCTGGGCCGTGAGCACGCGGTACCAGAACCGGTCGCCCGCGAGCCAGTTGGGCTGGCCGGCGCTGTGGTCGACCAGCGCCGAGGTGTTGTAGCTCATGGCGCGTTCGGCGCGGGCGTAGTCGTCGGCCGTGAGCACGGGCCGCTGCTGGGCCAGCGCGGCCGTCGAAACGAATAAAGTCGCGGCCGTAAACAGGGCCGGTACAAACTTGGGCATAAGCTTAGGTAAAAGCGGGAATCCGGGGTGAATGAGGAATGAAAGGTAGCGCGGTTTGGCCGGACGTCAAGCCCACCAACCGGCAATAAGAAAGCCCCGAAAACGGGGCTTTCCTACTACGGGCACTACGGGCAGGGACGCTACTTACGCTTCGTGGTTGCTTTGCCCTTGCTGCTCGACGAAGGCTTGCCTGGCGCGGCCTTGGCGGCCGTTAGCGGGAAGCCGCGCTGCTTCATCAGCGCGTCAATTTTCGGGTCGCGGCCCCGGAAGGTGCGGTAGCCGGCGGCGGGGTCCACGGTGTTGCCCACCGTGAAAACGTGGTTGCGCAGGCGGGCGGCCACGGCCTTGTCATAAGGCCCACCGGCTTCGGTGAAGGCGCTGAAGGCATCGGCCGCCAGCACCACCGACCACAGGTAGGAGTAGTAGCCCGCCGAGTAGCCATCGGATGAGAAAACGTGGGTGAACTGCGGCGTGCGGTGGCGCATTACCAGTTCGTGGGGCATGCCCAGGCCGGCCAGCGTTTCGCGCTCAAACTTATCGGGGTCAATAACTTGGCTGCCGGCCAGATGCAGCTTCATATCAATCAGCGCGCTGGCCAGAAACTCGGTGGTGGCGAAGCCTTCGTTAAAGCTGCTGGCCTTGTTGATGCGGTCCACGAGCACCTGCGGAATGGGCTTGCCGGTCTGGTAGTGCAGGGCAAACTTATTGAGCACTTCGGGCGTGGCCAGCCAGTTTTCGAGCAGCTGCGAGGGGAATTCCACGTAGTCGCGCACCACGCTAGTGCCCGAAAGCGTCGGGTACGTCACGTTGCTCGACAGCCCGTGCAGGGCGTGGCCGAACTCGTGGAACAGCGTGGTCGCGTCGGTCCAGGAAATGAGGACGGGCTCGCCGGGCTTGCCCTTCACGAAGTTGGAATTGTTTGATACAATGGTGGTTACGGCCTTGCCGTCCATGCGTTCCTGGTTGCGGTAGGCGTTCATCCAGGCGCCCGAGTTTTTGCCGGCGCGGGCGTAGGGGTCGAAGTACCAGAGGCCGATTTGCTGGCCGGTGGTTTTGTCGTTCACCTGCCACGCCTGCACGTCGGGGTGGTACACGGGCACGTCGGTCACGGGCACGAAAGCGAAGTTGAACAGTTCGCCGGCCACCCAGAACATGCCCTCGCGCATCTTATCCAGCTGCAGGTACTGCTTCACCTCGTTCTGGTCGAGGTCGTAGCGGGCCTTGCGCACCTTCTCGGCGTAGTAGCGGTAGTCCCAGGGCTCGATTTTGAAATTGGCGGGCGCGCCTTCCTTTTTGGCCAGGGCCAGCATGTCGGCCACTTCCTCGTGCTCGCGGGCCACGGCGGGCTTCCACACCTGCTCCATCAGCTGCATGGCGGCTTCGGGGGTTTTGGCCATGGTGTTGTCGAGGCGCAGGTGGGCGTGGGTGGCGTAACCCAGTAGCTTGGCGCGCTCGGCCCGCAGCTGCAGAATCTGGGTAATGAGGGCGTTGTTGTCGTGCGCGCCGCCGTTGTCGCCCCGGTTCGTGAACATGCGCCAGGCCTTTTCGCGCAGCTGGCGCTGGTCCGAATAAGTCAGAAACGGGTCGATACTGGAGCGGGTGTTGGTAATCACGCCAGCCGCCGCAATCTGGCGGGTGCCGGCCGTGGTTTTGGCCGCATCCACCAACGAGGACGGCAGGCCGCCCAAATCCTGCGCGGTTTTCAGCACTAGCACCGAGTCGGCCTCGTCGGCCAGTACGTTCTGCGAGAACTTCGTGAACAGCCCCGCCAGCTGCTGATTTATTTGCGAGAGCCGGGCCTTGGCCGTGGCATCCAGCTTCGCGCCCGCCCGCACAAACTGCTTGTAGTCCACTTCCACCAGCCGCTGCTGCTCAGCAGTCAGCTTCTTGGTAGCCGGCGCATTATACACGGCCGCGATGCGCTTGAACAGGGCCGGGTTCTGGGAAATCTGGTCGTAAAAGGCCGCCAGCTTCGGGGCCATTTCGGTTTCCACGGCCGCAAAAGCCGGGTCGTTCAGCGTGCTGCTCCAGATATCGTAGATGGCCGAAACGCGCGTCAGGGTTTGCCCGGCGCGCTCCATGGCGGCAATGGTGTTCTCGAACGTCGGGGCCGCCGGGTTAGTGGCAATGGCATTGATTTCGGCTAGGTTTTCGGCCATGGCCGCTTCCAGTGCGGGCTTGAAATCGGCCACGCGCACCTTATCAAACGCGGGCACGCCGCCGTGGGGGCCGCCCCAGGGGGCCAGTAGGGGCATGTTGGCGCGGGCAGCGGCCGCCGAAGTGGGAGCGGGAGTCTGGGCCATGGTGGGAGCGGGAAGCAGGGCGACGGCCAGGCCTAGCACTGCTAGGAAGCCGGCCGACCGCCGGGCGTGAGAAGTAAGCAACATGCGAAGAAGTAAAATCAGAAAAAGGAATTGCTCCGTGAAGGTAAAGCCCATTACTGACCCGCGGCCGGGCCGGACTCCGCCACCCGCTGCAAATCCAAATCCTGGAAGTCGTAGCTGAAATCGGTGGCAGGCGAAATCGGTTTCATCTTCAGGCCCGAGGCGCGGCCCATTTCGTCGAGGGCGAAGCTCGCGAAGGCATCGGCGTTGAAGCTGCGGTCTTTCCAGCGCACCACGTAGGTGCTGCCGCGGTAGGGTAGCACCTGGCCCGTGAGGCGGGGCGCACGCACGGCTCTCATCCACAGCTGGTTGTTTTGCGTGTACAGGTTCACATCGCCCAGCCAGGCATCGTGGTAGCGGCCTACGTAGGCGGTGTAATCCGGCTTTTTGGGGGCGGCTTTCTGGGCCACGGCTACTTGCTTCCAGGCGGCAGCGGTCACTTTATCGG
>JALYUH010000496.1 GCA_030853985.1 Bacteroidota bacterium
ACTCAGCAGAGTCCGCGCTACATTTTTAAGGAATGATTTTTCGGATTTCGTTGGCGTGTTCAAGCTGGGTGGTCAGCCCGGCGTAGTCCTCCTGCACCAGCAGCTCGCGCAGCTTGTTAAGCTGCACCAGGTGCTCGTCGAGCACGTCGAGCAGATTGTGCCGGTTTTGGCGGAAGATGGGCACCCAGGTGGCCGGCGCGCTCTTGGCCAGCCGCACTGTGGAGGCGAAGCCACCGCCCGCCAGGTCAAAAATGCGTTGCTCGCCGCGCCGCTCCTTCTCCAACACCGTGAGCGCCAGCGCAAACGAGGTGAGGTGCGAGATGTGCGATACGTAGGCCGTGTGCAGGTCGTGGTCGGCCGCGCCGAGGTGCATTACCCGCATGGGAAGGGCTTGAAACAGCGCTTCGACCGTAGCCACGGCGTCGGGGTCGCTGGCTGCCGCGTCGCAAACCACCAGTGTTTTGCCCTCAAACAAGCCACTCACCGCCGCATCAGGCCCCGAGTATTCGGTGCCCGCCATGGGGTGCACGGCCACGAAGCGGCCCCGGCGCGGGTGCCCGGCCACGGCCGCCAGCAGGTTGCCCTTGGTCGAGCCCACGTCAATAACTAATTGTTTATCAGTTATTAAATCCAACACTTGGGGCAATACCGTCAGCATGGCATCCATGGGCACGGCCACGATGACGAGGCCAGCCGGGGCCACGGCACTGGCCAGGTCGGGGCCAATCTCATCGACCAGGCCGAGTTCCAGCGCCCGCTGGGCATAGGGGGGATAGGCCTCCACGCCGATGAGGCGGTCGGCCAGGCCATGCTGCCGCAGGCTGAGCGCCAGCGAGCCGCCGATAAGTCCCAGGCCGATAATGGTAATTGTCATGGCTAATTTTTTGTCAATGCGAGGAGGAACGACATTCCGCGTATCAAGCGGCGTCAATCTTTCCTTGTCACCCGTGGCTTTTCAACGATTAGGAAGGATTGCTTCGTCGTTCCTAATCGCAATGACAGACGGCTCATCAATAGCATTTTTCACGCGTTCCAGCGCCTCGCGCAGCAAGCTTTCGGGCTGGCACAGGCTGGCGCGGATGTAGCCGAGCCCGTTGCTGCCGAATATGCCGCCGGGCGTCAGAAACACGCGGGCATCGGCCAGCACGGCGTCGCTCAGGGCATAGCCGTCGGCATAAGCCGGCGGCACGGCGGCCCAGATGAACAGGCCCACCTGGCCCGGCGCGGGCGCGCAGCCCAAGGCGCGCAGCAGCGCCACCACCAGCTCGCGGCGGGCGCGGTAAGTGGCGTTTAGCTCCGCAAACCAGTCGTCGCCGAGCGCCAGCGCGGCTACCGCCGCCTGCTGCGTTCCCAGAAACATACCCGAGTCCATGTTGCTCTTGAAGCGCAGCACCTCGGTCAGCCAGTCGGCGCGGCCCACCAGCATCCCTACCCGCCAGCCGGCCAGATTATGGCTCTTACTCAACGAATTAAGCTCCAGCGCTACTTCGCGGGCGCCGGGAATGCTGAGCAGACTCGTCGGCGGCGTTTCGTTCAGCACAAAGCCGTAGGGGTTATCGTGCACCAGCATAATGCCGTGCGCCGCAGCAAATCCGACCAGCTGTTGCAGAAACTCGGGGCTGGCAGGCGTGCCGGTAGGCATGTGCGGATAGTTGACCAGCATTATTTTCACCCGGCTTAAATCACTCTTAGCCAGCGCATCCAGGTCGGGTAGCCAGCCGGTGGCGGCGGTCAGGTCGTATTCGCGCACCTCGGCGCCACAGATTTCGGCTACGGCCCGGTAGGTGGGGTAGCCAGGGTTCGGAATGAGCACCGCGTCGCCGGCCTCCAGAAAGGTCATGCCGATGTGCATCAGGCCTTCCTTGGAGCCGGCCAGGGGCAGCACTTCTGTGGCCGGGTCGAGGGCTACGCCGTAGCTTTTTTGGTAGAAAGCAGCCATTGCCTGGCGCAGCGCCGGCGTGCCCTGGTAGCTCTGGTAGCCGTGGGTGGTGGGCTGGCTAGCGGTGGCCGCCAGGGCCGCCACCACGCTCGGGTGCGGCGGCAAATCGGGGCTGCCGATGCCCAGACTGATGATATTGGCCCCGGCCGCGTTGAGGGCGGCCAGCTCGCGCAGCTTGCGCGAGAAGTAGTATTCGCCTGTCTGGGCCAGGCGGCTGGCGGTGGAAACTTGCATTTTCTTTTTTGACTAAAACAGAACGTCATGCTTCATTTCGACAATCCCCTCCTGCCCAAAATCCATGCTGCCGCGCTCATAAGCGCCCAGCACCCGCAGCTCCTCCGTTACGGTGGGCAGCTCGGCCAGCAGCAGTTCCAGTTGGGCCGGCGCGTCAAATTCCACGTCGGCGTGGAAGCCGTAGTGCCAGGGCTGGCTGGGGCGGGGGCACGACTGCAACTTACTCAGATTCAGGCCGTGGCTGGCTACTAACGTGAGCACCCGCGCCAGCATCCCCGGCGCGTGCGAGGTGTAGAAATACAGCGAAGCCTTGTCGGGCTGGGCCACCGGCCGGGCCTCGGCGGCGCGCTCCAGTACGAGGAAGCGGGTGTAGTTATGGGGGTCGTCGTTGATGGCGGGGGCCAGGATTTCCAGCCCGAACGCCTCGGCCGCCTGGGCGCCGGCCACCACGGCCACGCCGGGCGTGCGGCTTTCGGCCAGGCGTTGGGCGCTGAGGCCGGTATCCTCGGTTTCGACCAGCTGCCAAGTGGGGTACTGGCTCAGGAAATCGCCGCACTGGCGCAGGGCCATTGGGTGCGAGTGCACGGCCCGGATATCGGCCAGTCTAGTGCCGGGCAGCACCAGCAGGTGCTGGTGAATGGGCAGGTACACTTCGCCGGTGATGGTGAGGGCATTGCGTTCCAGCAGCAGATAATTAGGTAAGATGCTACCAGCCAGCGAGTTCTCCATAGCCATGAGGGCGGCATCGGCGCGGCCATCGGACACCTGCGCTACCACTTCGCCAAAGGTGGCGCAGAAGCCCAGCGCCGGCGCCGCGCCGAAGTACTGGCGGGCCGCTACCTCGTGGAAACTTCCCTGGAAACCCTGAATGGCTACTCTTGCTGGTGCCTGATACATGGTACTTGATGCTGAAAATGAACTGCCCGAAAGCCGAAACGCATAAAAAAAGCGCCACCCGTAGAACGAGTGGCGCTGCTAATTTTTTGTGGCTTAGCTACATGGCGACTCGTTCTACGCGGGCGGCGTAAAATAATAGAAGCCAAAAAAGTAGCGGTTGCTGAACATGATACTTGCTGAATTGGGTGGCAAGGTAGACAGGATTTTGGGAAATGCAAGGGCTGTAGCGTGGACTCTGGGAGTCCGCGTGTAGTTCGGTCAACGTGCGGACTCACGGAGTCCACGCTACACTATCCGTTCCAAGTGCCAAATTTTCCTTGTTGATAGTCAGCATACGCCTGCGGGATTTCGCCCTCCGTATTCATCACAAAGGGCCCGCCCGATACCACCGGCTCGCCAAATGGCTGGGCGTGGCCTAGCAGTATTACGCTGTCGGTCAGAGCTTCTACGGCCAGCTCATCGCCATCGTGGGTAAACTCGACCAGCTCGCGGGTGAAGGCCTCAGTGCCATTTACGCGCACGCTACCGCGCACCACGTAAAAGAAAATGCTGCGGCTGGCCGCGATGGGCAGCGTCACGGTTGCGCCTTCCGCAAAATTGAGCCAGGCCAGGGCTACATCAGCCAGCGGCTGCACGGCCCCGGCGGCCCTACCCCACTCGCCCGATACGGCGTGCGCCGTGACGCCCGGCGCGAGCTCGGCGGCGGGTATCTCATTAGCTTGCAAACCGATGTAGCGCGGCTCAACCATTTTATACTTCGCCGGCAGGTTGACCCAAAGCTGGAGGATTTCGAGCGGGCCACCCGTCTTTTTAAATGCATCCGACGATACCTCGGCGTGAATGAGACCTGCGCCGGCCGTCATCCACTGAATGCCGCCGGCCTCAATCACGCTCTCGTGGCCGCTGCTGTCCTTGTGCAGGATGTCGCCTTCCAGGATAAACGTGACCGTTTCGAAGCCCCGGTGCGGGTGCGGGCCAAAGGGCAGGCCATTGTTGCCGGGCTTGTACACCTGCGGCCCGTGGTGGTTCAGAAACAGAAACGGGTCGATGTACTCGACTGAGGGCGTGGGGATTGCCCGAAACGTAGTGAGGTCAGCAATGGGGGCGTTCACGGCCCGGTGCTTTTGGATAACGGTGCGCATAGTAGCGAAATTAACTGCTGATGCGCCGGTTAGTTCTGCACGAAAAAGGGCACGTTGCCGGTGGCCACATTACCGTGCCCATCGTGGGCGTATACGAACAGCCGGTAGGCGCCGGGCCGGGTGGGCGCGGTGAGGGTAGTTTGGCCGGTGGCTCCGGCCGGTAGGGCGCCCGCCAAGGGGGTAGGGCGGCTTTCGCGGTCGCCCCCCTGCTGAAGGTCGGTGCTTTCGGGCAGCAGCTCCCACTGGTAAGTCAGCTCATTATGGTCGGGGTCGGTTACGGCAGCCTGCACGGGGTAGGGCTGGCCGGGCTTCAGATACACGCCGGCCGTAGCCACCTTACCATCAAGGGTTAAGGCACTGATATGGGGGGCGCGGTTTTTCGGGTAGTGGCCGCTCCACTCATATTGCAGCACGTCCATTACCTCGGTTTCCTCGCCGGTTTCGGTGAAGAGGCCGTACCAGGTGGGCGTGCGCTCCTGCTTCTGGCCCCAGAGAAACACGTAAGAGCCCAGGCAGTGCGCCCGGTCCTTCACTATGGAGGCCTCGTAGCGGCTCTTATAGACGGCGGCTTTTTGGCTGCTGGTTTCCTCCGCCGAGGCTTTCCAGGGAGTTTGGGGGCTTTCCCAATGGCCGGTGGGTCCCCACTCGGTTACGAGGTAGGGGCCGGTCCAGCCGGCGGCTTGCACTTGCTGGGGCAGCGTGGCCAGGCCCGCGTAGGTGTTGATACTCAGGATGTCCACGGCCGGGCAGCGCGTTTTCACAAACT
>JALYUH010000501.1 GCA_030853985.1 Bacteroidota bacterium
CTGACATGCCACCGGGGCGCGGCTTCCAGCGGAAGACCCGTCATTTTCTGTGTATCAATCCATTACCTGTGATTTCCACCCAAATTTATTTTTCCAATGCCGTGGGCTCGGTGCTATTTGTGCCCGATTCCTTCGCCTACCTGCACTTCTCGGGCGAGCCGATGAGCAGCCCCGAGCTACGCGCCCTCTACATCCACGCGGCCAACCTGCTCGCACGCCACGCCCTGCCCGGCATTCTGGCCGACCACCGGGCCATGCCGGCGGCTTTCGACGCGGCCGACCGCGAGTGGCTGCTCTCCGAATGGCTGCCCCATACCGTGCCGCCCCCGCCCCCAACGCTCCGCTACGCCGTGCTGCCCAGCGCCAGCGCCAGCCGCCGCCTGCATACCGACGAAATGCTGCACATCCTGGAGGACTTTCTGATAGTGAGCGTTTTCGATAATACAAACCAAGCTGCCGACTGGCTGAAAAGCACTGGTGCCCCTGCTGGCACAACCGGCCCCAGCGCCGCGCCAACGCCACCCCAACCCTAGCAGCTGCCACCACTGCCCTGGCGCACGGCCTTCAATGGCCCGCTCTGGGTGGCTGTTGTGCGCCATTCTGCCAGCTCCAGCGGGGCCTAAAGGTCAGCTCATATCCCATGTTATTATCGGGGCTTTTCCAAACCGGCGGCTCTTCAACCGGTCGGGCCACCTATGGCGGTCGGACCGGACCGTGTGAAAGCGCGGCAACGGCAGCCCCAACGTGTTAGGGAGGCCCAAGCGCATAGGGCTATAGGCGCAGGCAACGGCGATTGGAGCAGTACTTTTTGAAAAGCCGTGTGGCGGTGGCGGCACTCAGCCGGCTGCCAACGCCCTTCTCAGCCATCGGAATCAGGGCAGCCAACTCAAGCGGCACGGTGTGCGGATAAGTCGGGGCGGGGTAGCGCTTCCGCACCAGATGGGTTGCTAGGTTTTGCCCGGCGCTTCAGCGCCGGAAATTGCCCCCTTTGTTTAGGGGCTTTAGCGCCTGGTGTTTCCAGGCTGTGCAAGGGCTAAAGTCCCGAAATAAAAACCCGCTACTTCCATCTCAGCGCTAAAAAGCTGGGCAAATGCCCACCAGACTTTTGGTGCGGAAACCCTGTCGGCGGGAACGTAGCCGGTCGTTCGCAGCTCGGGGTAATTATCCGGCATTCACCCAAACCCCACGCAAACGTGCCGAACTTGCGGCGGCAAAAGGTCCCGCCGGCCGGACTTTGGTGCCCCCGCCCCGCAAATCCTCTGAATGCCTGATTCCCCATCCCGCTACACCCGCTTTCTTGCCTGGCTCGACCATCGGGTTCTCCAGCCGCTGTATACCGACCGCGTGCGGCGACTCATCCTGCAGAGCTTTCCGTTTTGGGTGGCGTCCATTCTCACGGGCGTGGTGGCGGTGGGCTACGAGAAAGTGTTTGGCTGGGCCGAACAGGTGAGCTTTGCCTGGCTCACGCGCACGCCGTGGCTGGCTTTTGTGCTCACGCCGCTGGCGTTTGTAGCGTCGTGGCTGCTGGTGCGGCAGTTTGCCCCAGCGGCGCGGGGCAGCGGCATTCCGCAGGTGATGGCCGGCATTCAGCTATCGAGCCCCAGCCAGCACCATCGCACGGCCTACCTGCTCAGCCTGCGCGTGGCCGTGGTAAAGATATTGAGCAGCATCGTGCTGCTACTGGGCGGCGGCGTTATCGGCCGCGAGGGACCCACCATTCAGGTTTCGGCGGCCATTTTCCGGGCCATCAATCGCCTCCAGCCCGCCGGCTGGCCCCAGCTTTCGCGCCAAATTGCCTTGGTGACGGGCGGGGCGGCGGGCCTGGCGGCGGCCTTCAATACCCCGCTGGGCGGCATTGTGTTCGTGGTCGAAGAGCTGACCCAGATGCACATGGCGCGGTTTCGCATGGCTGTATTCACGGCCGTCATCATCGCCGGCCTCACGGCCCAAACGTTTCTGGGGCCTTATCTCTACCTGGGTTTCCCCAAAGTTGTTCCGGCGGTGGGGCGCGTGCAGGTCCTGGTGCTGGTGGTGGCGGTGGTATGCGGCCTGGCGGGGGCCGGGTTTGCCAAATCGCTGCTTTGGCTGGGGCACTACCGCAAGCGCTTCACCACGCTGGCGGCGCAGGCGGGCTGGGTGCTGGGCTGCGGCCTGCTGCTGGGCGGACTGGCCTATCTGGTGGGCATCGAAGGCGTGGGCACGGGCAAGCCCATCATCAACC
>JALYUH010000518.1 GCA_030853985.1 Bacteroidota bacterium
CCCCAAAAACCACTTTTATGAAAAGCCTCGAGATTGTAGGGTTTAAAAGAGCGAATCTCGGTAAAACGGACGCCAAGGCATTGCGCCTCGACGCTCAAGTACCGTGCGTATTGTATGGCGGCACCGATACCGTGCACTTTTCCGTGCCCGCTATCCTGTTCCGCGAATTGTTGTATACGCCGGAGGCACACATTGTGGACCTGAACGTGGAAGGCACCATGTACAAGGCTATTGTGCAGGACGCCCAGTTCCACCCCGTAAACGAAATGCTCCTCCACGTTGACTTCCTGGAACTGGAAGAAGGCAAAGAGGTGAAAATGGATATCCCCGTGAAGTATGTTGGCGTTTCGCCCGGCGTGCTGGCCGGTGGCAAACTGGTGAGCAAGCTGCGCAAAGTGCGCGTGCGCGCCACGATGGACAACCTCCCCGACTACGTGGAAGTGAACATCAGCACCATGGAACTGGGCAAATCCATCAAGGTAGGTGCCGTGGAGCCGAAGGGCTACACCATCCTCACCAGCGCCGAGGCTCCCATCGCTACCATCACCATCCCGCGTGCCCTGAAAGGCGAGTTGGCTGCTAGCAAGTAATTCTTTTTGCCCGCAATACTTCCGCTTTTCGGGAATATTCGGACAAATACGAAAAGCCGCTCCAATTTTGGGGCGGCTTTTTAGTTTCCTTACTACGCGCCGCGCGCTGGCCGGCAAATTTTGGTTGATTGATATGAAATTTCTCGTCCTGTGCCTGGGCAACATTGGCCCCGAATACGCCGATACCCGCCACAATATCGGCTTCATGGTGGCCGATTATCTGGCCGCGAAATTCGACGCGCGGCGCTTCGAAATCGGCCGCCACGCCTTCACCACCGAGTTCAAGCACAAAGGCCACACCCACGTGCTCGTGAAACCTACCACGTACATGAACCTGAGCGGCAAAGCGGCCGCCCACTGGCTGGCCACGCTCAAAATCACGGCCGAAAACATGATAGTCGTGACCGACGACCTGGCCCTCCCCTTCGGCAAATTGCGCCTCAAAGGCCAGGGCTCGGCCGGCGGCCATAACGGCCTGAAGGATATTCAGGCCACGCTGGGCAGCGACGTGTACGCTCGCCTGCGCTTTGGCGTAGATGCGAATTTCCCCAAAGGACGGCAGGTCGATTATGTATTGGACCCTTTTTCGAAGGATGAATTGATTGAATTGCCTACGCGCATTGAAAAAGCGGCGGAAGCCGTTTTGGCTTTCGGCGCAATGGGTTTAGAGCGGGCAATGAATATCGTGAACGTGAAATAATTCGGGTACAAACCGCATAAAAAAGGCTCGTCCGCATTGTGCGGACGAGCCTTTTTTCATGTAAATAATCCCTTCGTTTATGCCACGCCGCTGCCGTTGCGCACGGGCTTGCCGGGCTGCATGAGGGCAAGGCTGCCATCGGCATTTTCGGCCATGAGCAGCATGCCCTGGCTTTGGATGCCTTTGATTTCGCGAGGCGCTAAGTTGAGCAGAACCTGCACCTGCTGGCCAATGAGGGCCTCAGGAATGAAATGCTCGGCGATACCACTCACGATGGTGCGCTCCTCCAGGCCCAAATCCACGGTAAGTTTGAGCAGCTTTTTGGTCTTGGCTACTTTTTCGGCGGCCGTGATGGTACCGATGCGCAAATCCATCTGCCCGAAATCATCGAACGAAATATCGGCTTTGGCCGGGGCAACTGGCGTGTTAGCCAGCTGGTTTTCCTTTTTGGTATCGAGTAGTTTCTGCACCTGGGTCTCGACCACAGCATCTTCAATTTTACCGAACAGCAATTCGGCTTCGCGCAGCTGGTGGCCGGCGGCCAAAGCGTCGGACCGGCCGGCGCTGGCCCAGGTGCTCAACTCCAGATTGAGCATAGTGGCCAGCTTTTGAGCTGATTCGGGCAGGAAAGGCTCCAACAGAGGGGCCAGGCTCGCGGCAATTTGCAGCGACACATTCAGCACGGTGCCGGTGCGGGCGGCATCGGTTTTGATGAGGTGCCAGGGCTGGGTTTCGGCCAGGTATTTATTGCCGAGGCGCGCCAGGCTAATTACTTCGGCCAGCGCATCGCGGAAACGGTAATTCTCAATCAGCTCACCGATTTTAGTCGGAAATTCGGCCAATTGCGCAAAAGCGTCCTGGTCGATGGGCTGTAATTCGCCCAATTCCGGCACGCGGCCTTCGAAAAATTTGTGCGTGAGCACGGCCGCACGGTTCACGAAATTGCCAAACGTAGCGACTAATTCGTTGTTGTTGCGCGCCTGAAAATCCTTCCAAGTAAAGTCGTTATCCTTGGTTTCGGGGGCGTTGGCGCATAGCACGTAGCGCAATACATCGCCCTGGCCGGGAAAATCGGCGAGGTATTCGTGCAGCCATACCGCCCAGTTGCGCGAGGTGCTAATTTTATCGCCTTCAAGGTTCAGGAATTCATTGGCGGGCACGTTATCGGGCAAAATAAATTCGCCGTGCGCCTTGAGCATCGCGGGGAAAATAATGCAGTGGAAAACAATGTTATCCTTACCAATGAAATGCACCAGTTTCGAGCCGGCATCTTTCCAGTACAATTCCCACTCGTCGGGGAAGGCTTCTTTGGTGGCCGAAATGTAGCCGATGGGCGCATCAAACCACACGTAAAGCACTTTGCCCTCGGCTCCGGGCACTGGTACAGGCACGCCCCAGTCGAGGTCGCGCGTCACGGCGCGCGGGTGCAGGCCCTGGTCAATCCAGGATTTACACTGGCCGTACACGTTGGTTTTCCAATCGTTTTTATGGCCTTCAATAATCCATTCGCGCAGCCAGGGCTCATACTGGTCGAGGGGCAGGAACCAGTGCTTGGTATCGCGCAATATCGGCTGATTACCGCTGAGCATGGAGCGCGGATTAATTAATTCGGTTGGGCTGAGCGAAGTGCCGCAACGCTCGCACTGGTCGCCATAGGCATTTTCGTTACCGCAATTGGGACAAGTTCCCACGATGTAGCGGTCAGCCAGAAATTGCTGCGCTTTTTCGTCGAAATACTGCTGCGTGGTTTGCTCGATGAATTTGCCTTCGTTGTTGAGCTTGGTGAAAAAGCTGCTGGAAACCTCGGCGTGCGTGGCCGACGACGTGCGCGAATACACATCAAACGAAACGTTGAAATCCTTGAACGAATCGCGAATGAGAGCGTGGTATTTATCGACCACCTGCTGCGGTGTAACGCCCTCTTTCTGGGCGCGAATGGTGATGGGCACGCCGTGCTCGTCGGAGCCGCAAATAAATTTTACGTCGCGGCCCACCGAGCGCAGGTAGCGCACATAAATGTCGGCGGGCAAATAAACACCGGCCAGGTGGCCGATGTGCACGGGTCCGTTGGCGTAGGGCAAAGCGGCGGTAACGGTGTACCGCTCAGGAATAACTGACATAGAAAGAAGCAAGAAAACAGACGACGGCGAGCGAATTATTTTTGGTTAAAAAAACAGTGCTACCATGCCGTCGCACAAAGAAACAATGAAAAAAAGCAGCATTATATCAACAAAAAAACTGAGCGAACCGTTTGACGCATAAATGATTTTATATTTGGGCACGCCGAATTAAAAATAACGCGCTTTGTTACCACGTCCTTCCTTTCCATCACCCTTCACCAACCATTTTTTTCAGATGAAAAAACCTGCTTCCTCAGCTAAAGCCGAAAAGGCTCCTAAACGCACGCCCGAAGAAAAAGCCGCGCGCAAATCGACGAGAAAAGCCGGCCGCGCCACGGCCGAGCTGAAAGATGAACGGGCCGGCAAAAAAGCCAGCCAGAAGAAATCGCTGAAGTCGGCGGCCAAGCAGCTGCAAAAGGAGCTGAACAACCGCATGAATGAAGTGGTGACGCGCATCCGCAAAGAAACGAAGGCCAAGCTGAAGGAAGTGGTAAAGGAAGCTACGCGCCGCCTCGATGGTGACACCGAGCGCATGTTCGAGCAGGCCCTGCACACGATAGTACGCCATTACGACTCGGTAGCTGGCAGCCCCGCCGCCGATGATAGTGCCGCCGTACCGGCTAGTGCGTCTGCCACCACGAGCAAGCGCGCCCGCACTAAAGGCCCGACGCTGAACAAGGACGGCAGCCAACGCAAGTCCCGCACCCAGCGCGCCGATGCTCCCGCAGCCACTCCTGGCAAGCGCGGCCCCAAGCCCGGAGCCAAAGCTGCGGCCAAGCCCGCCACCGGGGCCAAGCGCGGCCCCAAGCCCCGCAACCAGGCAGCCCTCGCCACCGACACCACCACTGAAGCGTCGGTAGCTTCCGAAGCGCCGGCTGCTGCGCCAGTTGCCGCCACCCGCAGCACCGCGAAGAAGCCGGCAGCCAAGCCGGCAGCCAAGCCGGCCGCAAAACCCGCCGTGAAGCGCCCTGCCACGGCTAATGAGGCTGCGATTTCCGAGCCCCAGGCCGGCGGCCTGCTTAATTCGGCCGACAGCGCCAGCACCGGCGAGGTAAGCGAATAGC
>JALYUH010000536.1 GCA_030853985.1 Bacteroidota bacterium
GGTTGGACGGCTGCAATGGCGCAGGGACGCGAACAACCAGGTTCGCGCTACGCACCGCCGCGTAACAGCACGTTGGAAGAGTGGGCGCGGCAAACCGGGCTCGCCCATATTCTGCGGTAATCATTGCCAAAAGCGGCTGCTCCTTACCGGGGCAGCCGTTTTTTTCGTGCCCGATAAAAATATTTTTAGTGTCCGGCTTGCAATCTCAAAAGCGCTGCTTACGTTTGTGGTGTACTAGAACGGTAATACACCTAACGCCATCCACATGGTCCGCATCCGCAACCTGCACTTTGGGTACTCCCGCAAGCGCCCGCTTTTCCAAAACCTCGACCTGACGCTGGAGCGCGGGCACATTTACGGCCTGTTGGGCAAGAACGGCGCGGGCAAATCCACGCTGCTCAAAAACATGGTGGGGCTGGCTTTCGCCGAGGTCGGCACCTGCGAGGTGCTGGGGCAGCCGGCGGCCAAGCGCCTGCCAAGCGTGCTAGCCGACCTGTTTTTTCTGCCCGAAGAAATTTACGTGCCCCCCGTAACGGCCGCCAAATTCGTGGCGCAGACGGCGGGCTTCTATCCCAAATTCGACCACGATGCGCTGGCCCACTACCTCGCCGAGTTTGAGGTGCCGGCCCACGCCGTGCTGCCGGCCCTGAGCTTCGGGCAGCAGAAGAAATTCATGATTGCCTTCGCGCTGGCCGCTAATACCCGCCTGCTGGTGATGGATGAGCCCACCAACGGCCTCGACATTCCGAGCAAGGCGCAGTTCCGCAAGCTGCTGGCCACGGCCCTCACGGAGGAGCGCTGCCTGATAATCTCGACCCACCAGGTGCGCGATTTGGAAAGCCTGATTGATACCGTGGTGGTGCTGCACGGCCAGCGCATCGTGCTCAACGCCGACCTCGGCGAGCTGGCCGAGCGGCTGACCTTCGCCACCGTGCCCGAGGCCGGCCCGGCCGACCTCTACGCCGAAGAATCGGTGCGCGGCGCGCAGGTAATTCGGCCCAACCGCAGCGGCGTGCCGGGCCGCATCGATTTGGAGTTGCTGTTCAATGCGCTGGTGGGCCAGGCTCCCGCGCTGACTTCCTATTTATCTCAAAATCAACCTGCTCATGAGCCAGTTCTTTAGTTTTTCGCGTTTTGGGCGCTTGTTTAATAAGCACACCACCGAGCACGGCGGCGGTTACCTGCTGGCCGTGGGCGTGCTGCTGGGTGGCCTCGGGCTGGTGTTGGGGTTCCTTACCTACATGTCGTCGGAGCCAATGCCAGCGAATATTCAGGCGGTGTTATTTACGATGGGGCTGCTGGCGGCCGGGGCGTTTTTCACCAGTACAGTGTTCGCGCCGTTTGGCGACAAAAAGCAGGCTACAGCGGCGCTGATGCTGCCGGCTTCGCACTGGGAAAAATACTTGGTGGGCTGGCTGTATGCGGTTCCTTTTTTCATGGCGGTGTACGTGGGCTGCTTTTACCTGATTGACAGCCTGGTGCTGCAGATGCGCGACACGCCCGCCCATCCAGGTGAGCTGGTGCGGTTGTTTGCGGGGCCGGAACACCTGTACACCATGCTAGTAGCCTATGCGGCGGTGAGCGCGGTGTTTTTGTGGGGCAGCATCTTCTTCGCCCGGCAGCAGTTTGTGCGCACGGCCTTCGGTGTACTGCTGGCGCTGGTAGTGCTCTCGCTGGTGAACTACCAGGCGATGCAAGCCCTGCTGGGGCCGGCGCTGAACGGGGCGGTACCTTTTTCGAGTGTGTCGCTGCACGAGGGCAAGGAGTTGTACAAGCTGGCGCTGCCCGAGGCGCAAATGAGCTGGTTTGGGCTGGTGCCGCTGGGCCTGATGCTGCTGGCGTGGGCGGCAGCCTACCGGCGCGTGGCGGAAAAGCAGATTTAAGCCGATAGTATCATGGAATTCAAAGATAACGAGGCCATCTACCTGCAGATTGCCGGGTACGTGAGCGAGCTGATTCTGCGCGGCAAGTGGCCGCCCGATAGCAAGATTCCGTCGGTGCGCGAGCTGGCCGGCGACCTGCAAGTAAACCCCAACACGGTGATGCGCACCTACGAGCTGCTGCAAGGCCAGGAGGTGCTCTACAACAAGCGCGGCATCGGCTTTTTCGTGGCCCCGGCTGCCGTGGCGCAGGTGCAGGCCGCCCGCCGCGAGCGGTTTCTGAGCCAGGAGCTGCCCGAAGTTTTCGGCACCATGCTGCTGCTCGGCATCGGGCTGCCCGAGGTGCAGCGCCGCTACGAAGAGTTCAAGAATGCCCAACCCCAACCGCTTTCCAGCCCTGTTTCCTGATGAAAACCAGCAATAAATTATTCGTGGCCGCCGTGGCACTGGTGCTCGGCTCGCTGGCTACCTACGACGCCGCCCTGCGCGCCGAATACCGCACCGGCCACTATAAAGACCCGCTGTACAACTACCAGACGCTGGGCCTGCGCAACTTCGACGCCGTGCGCGTGCCCTCGGCCAGCGGCCTGCAGGTGAAGGTGGTGGCCGGGCCGTTTGCCGTGCGGGTGAGCAAGGACGCGGCCGACTACGTGCGCGTAACGCAGCGCGGCCAGGAGCTAATCGTGACGGTGGCCTACCCCCAAAAGGTGGAGTCGCTGGGTCGCCAGCAGGCCGTGGTCATCACCTGCCCGCGCCTGGCCGCGCTTACCGTGGACGGGACGTACACCGTGGCGGGCCAGGCCCCGGCTACCCAGCTGCAAACCGGGGGCGAGGTGGAAATCAGCGGTTTCCGGCAGGATAGCCTGACGCTGCGGCAGGACCAGAGCAACCAGATTCAGCTGGTGGGCAACACGCTGGGCTGGCTGCGGGCCTCGGCCGGTGCCCGCCCCGGCAGCGAGCCGGGCCTGAGCATTGGCGCGGACAACCACATTCAGGCCGCCGATTTGACCATTGGCCACCGCGGCCACCTCGACCTGGCCACGGCCATTGCGCACCTGCGCTACCAGTTTTCGGACAGTGCCGCCGTGGTCCTGACCGGGGCCGCCGCCCGCAGCCTGAGCAACCCGAAATAGCGCTGCCACCATGACGCGCCAAAGCTTGAAAAGCGCTCTGCTGCTGCAGTTGGGCCTCATTTACACGCGGTATCTGGTGGGCGGCGCGTTTGTGTTTGCCAGCCTGATTAAAATCAAGGGGCACCGCTTCACGCAGATGGATGGCACCGTGGCCGGCCATAACCCGGGGTATTTCTTCGAGATGATGTACCAGTCGGGGCTGTACTGGCAGTTTATTGGCTGGGCGCAGCTGCTGGCGGGGCTGCTGCTGCTCACGCAGCGCTACGCCTTGCTGGGGGCGCTGGTGTACGTGCCCATCATGGCCAACATCTTCATTATTACCATCTCCTACGACTTCGGGGGCACGCCCGTCATCACCGGGCTCATGCTGCTGGCGGGCCTGCTGCTGCTGGCCTGGGACTGGAACCGCCTGCGCGTGGTGCTGAACCAGCCAGCCGTGTCCGAAACCACCTCGCCGCTGTTCGAAAGCCAGCTGTGGGAGGTGGTGGGGGCGGGGCTATTCGTCTTTACGGCCGGCTACCGGGCGCTTATCGACCAGTACAATCTGCTGCTGTGGCTGGGCGTGTGCGGGCTGGTGGGCGCGGCGGGGCTGCTGGTGGCGTGGTGGCGGCACCGTGTTGGCGCGGCTGGGGCCACGGGGCAAACAACCGTTTCCTGAATCTGACCCGATGGGCTTTGCTTCAATGGCGCGGGGACGCGAACGACCACGTTCGCGCTACGGCTTTCAACCCGTACAACAACCCGGAAACTACTGTAGCGCGCGCCTTGCTGGCCCACCTGGGTAGCCGCGCCTGGGCCGGGTGGCACCGGAAAGTTTGGCTGGGCCCTGGGCTAAAGCCCAGGAAAAGCAGTGGCATTGCGGCCCCGCCCCGCCCGGCAGCTTGGCTATTTGGCCGGGATGATGGTGTAGTACACGCCCACCGTGAACAGGTTGCCGAGCGTGTTGGCGTTGAAGCCGAAGTCGGTGGTGGTGACTTTGAGGGCGGTGTATTGCTGCTTCGAGGTGGAGCGCTAAAAGCCCAGCGTGCCAAACGAGCCCACCACCGTGAAGCGGGTATTGAGGCCGTAGGCGAAGCCGGCGTTGAGGTTGGCGCCCAGGTCCAGGGTGTTGTATTTGATGGTGCTGTTCACGGGGCCGCCGCTGCCCGTGGTGCTGTTGCCGGGCAGCACCGACGTGTTCAGGCCCAGAAAAGGCCGGAAATTGCCCTCACCGAAGAAGTAGCGGCTATACACCGTGCCCCCGTAGCGGGTGGTTTTGCTCACGGCGGCGCTGCCCACGCTGAAGGGCGTTTCGCGGTATGAGCCGCTGAAAGTGAAACCCACGCCGAGCTGCACCTGATTGGTGAGGAAGGTGCCGATTTCGGGCGAGAAGCTGTAGTTATCGACCTTGCCGGTGCTGATTTTGGTGCCGTTGTTGTCCACCTCGGTCGTCGAGGTATTGAAGCCGACCTGGCCACCCAGGTAAATCGAGCCCTGCTGAGCCTGGGCCGTGAGGGCTGCCAGCACGAGCGCCACCGTGAAGAAGTGTTTCATTGGAAATGGGGAGGGGTTTTGCGGGGGGAATAGGCCCTTGTTGCCAACCCCGTACTGGCGGTGGCCAAATGTTGCGCCCGCCCCCCGCGCGCCGGGTGGCCCACCCCGAAACTCAAACCCCGCTCCAGGTGTTAAATTCGGCCCCGCAACCCTAGCGGTGGCCCTTTCGCATCCATGACCAATAAAGAAATCAAAGCCCTTATCTCGCTGCTCGACGACCCGGAAATCGCGCCGCAAATCCAGGAAAAAATTCAGCACCTGGGCGAGAGCATCATTCCCTTTCTGGAGGAATCGTGGGAGGAAACCCTTGATGGCCAGCAGCAGCACCGCCTGGAGGAGTTGATTCACCACCTGCAGTTTGAGGGCCTGCAGCAGCGCCTGCGCGTGTGGCGCGAAGCCGGGGCCACCGACTTGCTCGAGGGCATGTGGCTGCTGAATACCTACCAGTACCCCGATGCCGACTACCAGGCCCTGAACCGCGCCATCGAGCACCTGCGCTTCGAAACCTGGACCGCCCTGCGGCCCGAAATGCACCCCGCCGACCAGGTCCAGATCCTGAACTACGTGCTGTTCCGGCAGCATAAGTTTGCGGCCAATACCCAGCATTTCCACTCGCCGGCCAACTCCATGCTCCAGCGCGTGATTGAAACCAAGCGCGGCAACCCGCTCACGCTGTGCGTGATTTACCTGCTGGTGGCCCAGCGCCTGCATCTGCCGGTGTTCGGGGTGAACCTGCCCAACCTGTTCGTGCTCACCTTCCGCCCCGAATTGCCGGCGGCCGAGCCGTTCTATCTCAACTGCTACAACCGCGGCCTAGTGCTTTCGCGCACCGACATCGAGCACTACGTGGCCCAGCTCAACATCACGCCGAACCCCATTTTCTTCGAGCCCTGCTCGCACCTCGACATCGTGCGCCGCGCCATGCGCAACCTGCAAATGAGCTTCGAGCGCCTGCAGGAGCCGCTGAAAGCCGCCGAAGTAGCCGTGCTGCTAAGTGTGCTGGAGTAGTATAGAGCCCCAGCGGGGCGACATATCGGTAGAAAATACGGTTTCATAGGTTTCCAGCGCCCCGGCGGGGCGACACTTGTTCAACG
>JALYUH010000019.1 GCA_030853985.1 Bacteroidota bacterium
ATCCAGGTAGTTCAGGCGCACGCCCTTGGCCAGCGCGTACACAAACATGCTGCTGCCGGAGGCTTCGGCATAGTTGCCCTTGCGGGCTTCCTGCCCCATAACAAGGCTCCAGGTGCCGGTTTTGGCGTCTTGGTATTTCGCCAGCACGGGCGCGAGGCGCTGCAGGGCCTTCACCAGCACGGCTCGCTGCGGATGGTTTTCGGGAAAATAGTCGAGCACGTCGACCAGGCCCATGGCGTACCAGCCCATGGCGCGGTCCCAGAAGCTGGGGCTCTGGCCGGTGGCTTTGTTGGCCCAGGGCTGCTCCCGGCTTTCGTCGTAGCCGTGGTAGAGCAGACCGGTTTTGGGGTCGGCGAGGTGCTTTTCGATGAGCGCAAACTGCTTGGCCACGTCGTCGAAGCCCGCGGCGTCGCCGGTGAGCGCGCTGTACTGGGCATAAAACGGCTCGGCCATGTAGAGGCCGTCGAGCCACATCTGGTTGGTATACACCTTTTTATGCCAGAAACCGCCCTCCTTGGTGCGGGGCTGCCCGGCCAGCTGCTTGCGCAGGGTGGCGGCGGCCAGCCGGTACTTCTCGCTGCCCGGCACCGACAGCTGCCCCAGCAGCAGCAGCGCCGGGCCGGTGGCAATGTTATCAAGCGTGTAGTCCTCGGCCTTGTAGGTGCGGATGCTGCCATCCTTCTGCACAAACTGGTCGAGGTCTTTTTGAATGTAGGTGAAGTAGCGGCCATCACCGGTGCGCTCCCACACGCGCTCCAACGCCTTGAGCAGCAAGCCCTGCTCGTAGTCCCAGCGAGCCGTTTTGCGGTTAGCGATAACGATGGAGTCGGGGTGCTGGGCAATGAAGGCATCGGCCATGCGCTGCGACATCGCGGCCGGCGCATTCTGGGCCGGGGCCAGCAGCGGCAGGGCCAGGGCGGCGGTGAAAAAAAGGCGGGTGGGAAGGTTCATGGTCTATTTTGTTGTCAGTGCGAGCGCTCCATCTCTGCTTAATGCGCAGAATGTTGCGCGCGCAAGGACGGACGTTTTCAGGCGTCCTGGTTTCAAACTGTCAATTACTTCGCCGCCAGCTGCACCACCTTTTTGCTCACCTTCTCACCCAGCTCCAGGCCTTTTTTGGCTAGCTTGGTATTGGTAAGGCGAATATCCTGGCTGCGGTCGCCGCTCACGCGCAGCAGCAGCTCGGCCCCGCTGGCGTATTTGATGCCGTCGAGGCTGATGTTTTTGCTGTTCTGCACTTCCATTACCGGCTTGGTGTCGGTGGTGAGCAGGGTCACATTTTTGAGGCGAATATTCTCGGCTTCCTGGCATACCATGCCCTTATTGGCCTCAATCACAATGTTTTCGAGGCTGATGTCCTTGATGGCCATTTCGGGCAGGCCGCGCACCAGGATGGCGGTTTCGGCCCCTTTGCAGGTTACATTTTTGATGTAGAAATGCTGGAACTGCGGCGTACCCTCGCCCAGCGGCTGGGCCGCGATAACGGGTGGCGTGGTAGCCTCGCCGGTCATCGGCACGGGGTCTTTGGCCATGTAGTACATATCAAAAAGGATGGCCTGCCCGGCAATGTCGGTCATGGTGATGCCATCGACCCAGATGTTTTCGACCATGCCGCCGCGGCCGCGCGCCGTTTTGAAGCGCAGGCCCACATCAGTGCCCTGAAAGGTGCAGTTGCGTACTATCATGTTGCGCACGCCGCCCGACATCTCGGAGCCAATAACGAAGCCGCCGTGGGCGCTGTACACTTTGCAGTTCTGGATGAGAAAGTTCTCGGTGGGCACGCTGCGCTTGCGGCCTTCCTCGTCGCGGCCGCTCTTGATGCACAGGCCATCGTCGCCCACGCTAAAGGTGCAGTCGTCGAGCACGCCGTTGCGGCACGATTCTATGTCAATGGCGTCGGTGTTCTGGCCGTACCAGGGGTTGCGGGCCGTGACGCGGCGCACCGTAATATCCTGGCACAGCAGGGGGTGAATCGTCCAGGCCGGCGAGTTTTGAATAACGAAGCCTTCGAGCAAAATCTGCTTGCAATCGGTGAGGCTCAGCATGTTGGGCCGCAGAAAATCACGGATATCAGCGAAGTCATTCGGATTCAGGCTCTTGCGCGGGGTGCCGGCGGCGGCCAGCATATTGCCCTTGAGCGACGCCGCCGACGGGTACCACGCGTCTTTTTTCTCGTTGAGCACGCCGCCGCTGGCCACCAGCTTTTTCCACTCACCCTCGTTGAGCTTGCTCTTCTTCACGGGCCGCCAGCTGTCGCCGGCCCCGTCGAAAGTGCCGTTGCCGGTGATGGCGATGTTGGTGAGGCCCACGCCCGAAAGGGGGGCCTGGCTGCGAATGGCGTCCTCGCCCTCCCAGGTGGTTTTGATGAGCGGATACTGGCTGTGGTCGGTAGTGAACTGCACCAGCGCGCCGGTGGCCAGGTGTAGGTTTACGTTGTTTTGCAGCGCAATGGGGCCCGTGAGCCACAGCCCGGCCGGCACCAGCACCGTACCCCCGCCGCCCTGGGCGCAGGCCGCAATGGCCTTCTGAAACGCTTGCGTGTTAAGCAGTTGGCCATCGGCCACGGCCCCGTACTTCTGAATGTTGAATGTGTCGGCCTTGAAGCGCACCTGCCGCACGGCGGGCAGCGTGGGCGGCGCGGGGGCAAAAGCGGGGGCCGAGCGGTTGGCCTGGGCCAGGGCAGGGGCGGCGTGCAGGGCCGCGAGGGCCAGCAGCGCCCCCGGCAGCAACGAAAAACGGGTCATGTGAGCGGGTGGAAAATGGCGCGGCCGGGCCGCTACTAGTGCGTAACACGAAAGAAAACGCCGCCCTGCTTCGGCGCAAGCCGGGGTTTGGCAACGGAATACTAGGCCCGCTGGGGGGGCATCTGCAAGCGGAGGGGAGGATTTATTTGCGCTATCGTTACCGGGAACGTTGCCGCTGGCCGCACCGGCCGGTACCGGGGAAGCAGCACGGGCCGGCGCGGGCAGAATTTCCCCAAAATCAACTGCTAGGTTTGCGGAAGACAGCAAAAAATAGCTGGCTTGCGTAGAGCGCAATTCAGTACCCTAATTTTTACGCCATGCGTTCACTTTTCTCCTCTACCCGAGTCGCGGTGCTGGGCCTGCTGCTCAGCGCCACCACGCCCGTGCTGGCCCAGGTGCCGCTCAACCCCGCTACCGCGCCCGCCCCGGCCGACACCACCCACAAGTACGAAAACCCCAGTGGCGTGCCCACCCTGGCCAAGAAGCCGTTCTTTAAGAGCAAGGTATTCAAGGCGGTGGCTATTCCGGCGGCGCTTATCGGCTACGGGGCCTACACCTTCAACGGCGGCGGCTTCTATACCAACCAGGATGCCCAGCGCGACATTCACCGCCTGTTTCCGGTTTCCAAAACCCGCGTGGCCGACATCCTCATCTTCGCGCCCTACGCCGAGCTGGCGGCGGTGGAGCTGTTTGGCGTGCAGGGCCGCAACGACCGCCTCAACACGCTGCTTATTATTGCCAAGAGCGAGGTTATTATGCTGAGCAGCACCTACATCGTGAAAGCCCTGAGCCACGAGGAACGGCCCGATGGGTCGGATAACCTCTCGTTTCCGTCGGGCCACACGGCGCAGGCGTTTTTGGCGGCCAGCATCGTGCACACCGAGTTTCGCGACAAAAGCCAGTGGTACGGCGTGGGCGCTTACACCATTGCTACCAGCGTGGCCG
>JALYUH010000059.1 GCA_030853985.1 Bacteroidota bacterium
ACCGGGTGTTGGAAAACCCGCTCGCCGCGGTGCAGATGGGCCTTATCTACGTAAACCCCGAAGGCCCGAACGGCGAGCCCGACCCGATTCGCTCGGCCCGCGACATCCGCGAAACCTTCGGCCGCATGGCCATGAACGACGAAGAAACCGTGGCCCTGATTGCCGGCGGCCACACCTTCGGCAAAACTCACGGCGCGGCCGACCCCGCCAAATACGTGGGCCGCGAGCCCGCCGGGGCCGAGTTGGCCGAAATGAGCCAGGGCTGGCGCAACAGCTACGGCAAAGGCCACTCGGAGCATACCATCACCAGCGGCCTCGAAGGCGCTTGGACGAGCACGCCCGCCAAGTGGAGCAACGACTACTTCGACAACCTGTTTGGTTTCGAGTGGGAGCTGACCAAGAGCCCCGCCGGCGCGCACCAGTGGCGCCCCGTGAACGGCGGCGGTGCCGGCACCATTCCCGATGCCCACGACCCGGCCGTGACCCACGCCCCCTTCATGCTGACCACGGACATCGCCCTGCGCGTCGACCCAGCTTACGAGAAGATTTCGCGCCGCTTCCACGAGCACCCCGACCAGTTTGCCGATGCTTTCGCCCGCGCCTGGTTCAAGCTCACGCACCGCGACATGGGTCCCAAGGAGCGCTACCTCGGCCCCGAAGTGCCCACCGAAGAGTTGCTCTGGCAAGACCCCATCCCGGCCGTAACCTACCAAGTGATTGACGACCAGGACGTGGCCGCACTGAAAGGCCAGCTAGCCGCCGCCGGCCTCACGGTAGCACAATTGGTGTCCACCGCCTGGGCTTCGGCCTCCACTTACCGCGGCTCCGACAAGCGCGGCGGCACCGATGGCGGCCGTTTGCGCTTGGCCCCGCAGCGCTACTGGGAGGTGAACAACCCGGCCCAACTGTCGACGGTGTTGAACAAACTCGGCGGTATCCAGCAGGCGTTTAACACCGCCCAGACCGGCGGCAAGCAGGTTTCGATGGCTGACCTCATCGTGCTCGCCGGCGTGGTGGGCATCGAGCAGGCCGCCCAAAACGGCGGCCACGCCGTGACGGTGCCCTTCACCCCCGGCCGCGCCGATGCCTCGCAGGAGCAAACCGACACCGTTTCGTTCGCCGCCCTGGAGCCAGCCGCCGATGGCTTCCGCAACTACTTGAAGAAGCACCACCGCGCCGCCGCCGAGGAGTTGCTCATTGACAAAGCCCAGCTCCTGACCCTGACCGCGCCCGAGCTGACGGTACTCTTCGGGGGCCTGCGCGCCATCAACATCAACTTCGATGGGTCGGACCAAGGCGTGTTCACCGCCCAGCCCGGCGCGCTCACCAACGACTATTTCCTGAACCTGCTCGACCTGAACACCACCTGGGCCAGCACTTCGGACGAGCAAAACGTCTTCCAGGGCCGCGACCGCAAAACCAACCAGGTAAAGTGGACTGGCACTCGCGTCGACCTGATTTTCGGCTCGAACTCCGAGCTGCGCGCCCTGGCCGAAGTCTACGCCTGCGCCGATTCGCAGGAGAAGTTTGTGAAGGACTTCGTAGCCGTGTGGGCCAAGGTGATGAACCTCGGCCGCTTCGACCTGGCTACGGCGTAATGCCGCCCGCCAGCGTTTCCGCCCCGTGAGGTGCGGAAGCAGCTAGTGCCTCAAAAGCAACGCCCCGTAACGAATTCGTTGCGGGGCGTTTTTGGTTTAATGCAGAACGTTCAGCCAAGCTATTGTCTCACTTGTCGAACAAAATTACCATCAATAGCTATTCCAGATTACCTCACATTTATCATGCTGCTTCTTGAGCGCTTCAACGTATCGCATTTTTGATTTTTCATCAACCGGATTACCTGATAAATCTAGCTTTTCCAGCTTCTGAAGTTTCGATAGTTTTTCTATCATGTCCTCGATGTCAAGCTTACCGCCCGAATTATTCCATAGTGTGATAATTTGAAGATTTTTAAGTGCAATGATATTACTTGGCAAAGTATCGAGAGGATAATAATTGATATTGAGGCAAGTTAATTTGGGAAGCTGTGCGAGCTTGTTGAATGAGTCATAGAAATCAAGATTGTGGTTACTATCAATGCCAATTTCTTTCAATCGCTTCAGTTTGGTAATGCTTCGAGGCAATTGTCTGATGTCATTAGCAAAAAGTTCAAGAGTCTCCAGGTTCTTCAACTTGTTGATTTTACTGGGCAATTCAATAAGTTTTGAGTTCCAAATTCTTAGCCATTTCAATTTTTTTAATTCACAGATTTCAGACGGGATTGATTTAAGGTTTGCCTCTAGAATTATCAAGGTCTGCAAGTTTTGAAAACGACCAATGAATTTTGGCAAAGAATTGAATTTGGGTTTGAAGACATCTAATTCATTAAGCCTTTTCAATTTCAAAATATCTTTTGGAAGTGAGTCAGGCATATGCAAATTCAGGCTGTAAACATCTTTCGGACTCTCCAATGCTTCAGCAATATTCACATACACTTTTTTTGACTTAAACTCGCTTTCAGTCAATAAGTGACGATTACAACTTATGGTTGTAAACACCACTAAAATTATCAGTAATACCTTTATCATACGCATTGTGCCAATATTTATGCTACCACTTCTTGTAGAATGCTTCTAATAAATCGTTTTTAAAACTTGGCATGCATTAATCTACTCCACCGACAGCTTCAAATGCTTATCTATGCCCTCCCGCACAATCCGCATGAGCGTGGAGAGGCAAATATCGCTGTCGTTGCTTTCGATGCGGAAAATAATGAAGCAACTGGTATCTGCAATAATGGTCCTAAGCATTCGCTATATCACTAGCTAAATCAGATGCCGGCGAATTGAATATGGATACGCCATAACTGCTTAGTACTACAGCAAAAGCCTATTTCGTCAAACCCGCTACTTCTGCCGCTTGACCCAGCGAGAGCTTGCCTTGCTCATAAAGACGAGTCGAAACTATCATTGCAATGTCCCGATTATCTAAATCAAGCGCATCTGATATGCTAAGGGTGAGCGTTTTCATAATTCATGTGTAAAGTTGCGGAGTACTATGAGTGCCATAGATAGGCCTTAAGAGCTTGCTCACTTATCGTCATGGCTTTGCGGGCTGCATGAATTAAAGGTAACGAGAAACACTACGTTTTCTTCACCAACCCAACCCGCCCCCACCCCCAAAGGGCCTCTGAACGCCGCAGATGCGGGCGGGAAAATTAAAAGCCCGCCGGGAAAGCTTCATTTACGCTTCATGCCGGCGGGGGCAATTTTGTGCGGTCAACCCACGACACAAGCTGCGTTGCCTCGCCCCTCCCACTCTGCGATGCGCGCTTTCGGCTTGTTTTGGTCCCGGCAGGTTTGCCAGCGGGCCGAGGGCGTTCTGCTAGTTGAGCGAAGCCTGCCGCGAAGTATGAATAACCCCAATCAGGCGACCTCGGCCCCGATGGATTTTGTGATGAAGTCATTCGAATTTCCAACGTTCCACTAGCCCCTAGTGCCCCCGTCTGATTTCGCCGCGCGGCGCAGGTTTCTCCCAACGCATCACGGGTCCGGCCAGCCGCTCGACGCGATACGCTGAAACTATTATTTCCTATGCAATACCACCCGCCTGTCACGTTACCCAAGGTTCTTATGAAAAGAGTATTCATGCTGCTGAGCTGCGGCGTTTTGTTCTACACCACCAGCTGCAAGGAAGAAAAGAAGGAAGTCGAAGAGCAGATTAAACTGGTTGCCACCAGCCCCTTGCAGAAGGACACCACCATCACCAAAGAATACGTGGCGCAGGTGCATTCCTACCAGCGCATCGAGTTGCGGGCGCTGGAAAAGGGCTACCTGGAGAAGATTTTCGTGGACGAGGGGCAGCACGTTTCGGCGGGCCAGACCATGTTTCAGATTAAGCCCACGATATACCAGGCCGAGCTGAAAAAGTCGCAGGCCGAGGCGCACTACGTGCAGATGGAATACCAGAATACCCGGAAGCTGGCTGACAAAAACATCGTGTCGGGCAGCGAGTTGGCCCTGGCGCAAGCCAAGTACGATAAGGCCAGCGCCGACGTATCGCTCGCCCAAACACACCTGCAATTCACGACCGTGAAGGCCCCGTTCAGCGGCATCATGGACCATTTCCAGGGCCGCTTAGGCAGCTTGGTGGATGAGGGCGACCTGCTGACCACGCTTTCCGACAACAGCAAAATGTGGGTGTACTACAACGTGCCCGAGGCCGAGTACTTGGCCTACAAGCAGCACGCCAAGACCAGCGACAAAGCGGCGCATGTGAAGCTGCTGATGGCCAACAACGAAGTATTTAACCAAACTGGCGTGGTGCAAACCATTGAGGCTGACTTCAATAACGAAACCGGCAACATTGCCTTCCGCGCCACCTTCCCTAACCCCGATGGCCTGCTGCGCAACGGCGAAACCGGCAGCGTGCTCATGACTGTGCCGCTGAAAGGGGCCCTCATAATCCCGCAGAAAGCCACATTCGAGATTCTGGAGAAGAAATACGTCTTCGTGATTGATAAGAACAGCGTGGTGCACCAGCGCGAAATTGGCATTGCCTCCGAAATCCCCGACTTGTACGTCATCAAATCCGGCATCACGGCCAACGACAAAATTCTGCTGGAAGGCCTGCGCAAGGTGAAGGACGGCGATAAAGTGAAGTACGACTTCCGCACCCCGCAGTCGGTGATATCCAATTTGAAGGTGTACAGTGAGTAGCGTCTGAACGTCATGCTGAGCGCAGCCGAGGCATCTCGCTCGC
>JALYUH010000116.1 GCA_030853985.1 Bacteroidota bacterium
ATGCTGCCCTCCACGGTGCGCACCAGTGCCTGCATCAGGCTGGCCTCGTTCACGAATTTGAAAGCCACATTCTTGATGGCTTCCTCGCTCTGGTCGAAGGCCGCGTACACTAGCATGGCCTTGAAATTGACATTGGCCTGGTCGATGGTAATGGCCTGGAAATTAAGCTCCAGGGAGCGGTTCTGAATGGAAATCCGCTTATAAACCGCTTCAATAAACGGCAACTTAAAGTTTAGGCCTGGTCCCATAATTCGTCGGTACTTGCCAAATACCGTAACCACCGCCACCGTGCCCTGCGGCACAATAACGTAGCTGAGAAATAGGGTTACTGCCAGTAGCAGCAGCACCACTATAAAGAAAGTGGACATGAGGAGGAGCAGAAATAGATGAAGGGAAATGGGTTTAACCGCGCTGAAAGTTGCGCAGAATTTTTGGGTTTACGGTGCCGGGCCGGTCAACTTGACTGTTTAATCGCGGGCACCGGCCTTCCATTACAACCCCGGCCTATCTTAATTTATGCGCTGCCGGTTCATCACCAGCTTACAGGTTGCCAAACGAGGTGAAAACCCTAGCAGCACTGCAGCTGAAAACTAATGTCCAGTGGGTTAGCAGGGTCGGAAAAGAAATAGAGCAGTCCGGCATCACCCCACGAAAAATCATCTGTGCTATCAAATTCCAGCCAGAATTTACCGGTGGGGTTATCACCCTGAAGCCAAAGCGCGTAGCCACCCACCCATGAGCCAAAGTCCTGCTCACCAATTAGCTCGTCGACGGCCGAATTATAGGCAACCTGCCAGTCGTCGGGCTCAAGCTGTTGGCACAAAGCCTGCGTAGCCGGGCTGATAACTTCCAGTTCGTCATCGTCTGGCAAAGACGGTTCGGCACGTACGGTTATCTGCGTAAAGCCAATGGGCGGCAATACGGCAGGCCGGGGAAGTTGGACCTGCTGGTTAGGCCGAATTGACGGGTATATTTTCAGCCGATAGTCCTTCGGCTCGTGGCCCTCATCAAAGGGAAGTTCCCCTTCGTAATAGTTTTGATAGAACTGTACGATTTTAGCAGGAAACGGCCAGGGCATATTATCCTCGTTCACCAGCTGAAATATTAATTCCAAAGGCTGCCCCGTGTTCGGATTCACCGGCCACTGCTCACCCGTTTCGAAGTACGGGTCGCCACCGCAATGCGACATTGTTTGGGTTGATTCAGGCCGTGCGGCAGCAGCCATAAGCAACGTGCTGCGTTGCAGCAGCAGCTTTTCCAGTTGCTCCTTTAGCGCCCTTTTTAATTCCGACTTATCCATAACCATTGTTTTAAGGGAAATCAACCGCTAAGCAGAACGCCGCCCGAATCCTGCTAAACGAAGCGATTCAGGCGGCATTTCAGTCCTTCAATTTTTACCTATTCCTACATTCCTGCCGCTATTATCGCTTCGGCTTTGGCAATGGCGGCGCCGAGCCCGGCCAGATTCTTGCCGCCGGCTGTGGCGAAGAACGGCTGCCCGCCGCCGCCGCCCTGGATTTCCTTCGCCAACTCGCGCACGAGCGTGGTTGCGTTGAGCTTGCCGGCCTGGGCAATCTCATCGGCCAGCATCACGGCCAGCTGGGGCTTGCCATCGATTTCGGCCCCGAGCACCAGCACGAGGTTGGGCACGGCTTGGCGCAGGTTGAAGGCCAGGGTTTTGAGAGATTCGGCAGAGCTGGCCTGCACTTGCGCGGCCAGGAAGTTCAGGCCGTTTAGCTCCTTTACCTGGCTCACCAGCTGGTCTTTCTGCTGATTGATGCTTTGCTGGGCGAACTGCTCGATTTGCTTGCGCAGGATGGCCATTTCCTCGTTCTGCTTCTCCAGAGTGGTGAGCAGGTGCTGGGGGTTGCCGAGGGTTTCGCGCACCTGGTTCAGCAGGTCGAGCTGCGCGTCCACATAGGCTTCGGCCGCGCCGGCCGTCACGGCCTCGATGCGGCGCACGCCCGCGCCCACGGCGCTTTCGCTCGTGATTTTTAGGTAGCCGATGCTGCCGGTGTTGGCTACGTGCAGGCCACCGCACAGCTCCACCGAGTAGTTGCGGTCGAAGGTGATGACGCGCACGAACTCGCCGTACTTCTCACCGAACAGGGCCATCGCGCCCAGGTTTTTGGCTTCGGCGATGGGCACGTTGCGGCGCTCATCGAGCGGGATTTGCTGGCGGATGCGCTCGTTCACCAGCTGCTCAATCTCGCGCAGCTGCTCGTCGCTCACCTTGGTGAAGTGCGAGAAATCGAAGCGCAGCAGCTTCTCGTTCACCAGCGAACCCTTCTGCGCGACGTGGCTGCCGAGCACCTCGCGCAACGCGGCTTGCAGCAGGTGCGTGGCCGTGTGGTTGTTCTTGATGAGGGTGCGGCGGGCGGCATCGGGCCGGGCCAGGAATTCCTCGGTCAGCTCCTGCGGCAATTCCAGTGTGGTGTGAATGATGAGGTCGTTTTCCTTCTTCGTATCAATCACGCGCACCTTGCTCAGGGTCGATTCCAGGTAGCCAGTGTCGCCAATCTGGCCGCCGCTTTCGGCGTAGAATGGGGTTTGGTCGAATACCAGCTGGTATTCGGTCTTGCCCTTTTTATCGACTTTGCGGTAGCGCAGCAGGCGGGCGGTAGCCTCGTCCTGGTCGTAGCCCACGAACACGTTCGGCGCGTCGGCTTCGGTTACGGTCACCCAGTCGCTCTGCTCGGTTTCCTGGGCGTTGCGGCTGCGGCTTTTCTGCTGCTCCAGCTCCTTTTTGAAGCCTTCCTCGTCCACGGTCAGGCCCTTTTCGCGGGCAATGAGAGCGGTGAGGTCGAGCGGAAAGCCGAAGGTATCGGACAGCTCAAACGCGGTTTTGCCGTCGATGACGCCGCCATTGGCGCGGGTACTTTCCTCCAGCGCATCCAAGCGGCGCAAGCCGGTTTCCAGCGTTTTCAGGAAGGCAATTTCCTCCTCCTCAATCACGCGCTGCACGAAGGCCGACTGGGCTTTCAGTTCGGGGAAGATGTTGCGCATCTGCTCGGCCAGCACGGGCACCAGCTTGAACAGGAAGGGCTGCTTCTGGTTCAGCGACGAGAACGAATAGCGCACTGCCCGGCGCAGAATCCGGCGAATGACGTAGCCGGCCTTCACGTTGCTGGGCAACTGGCCGTCGGCAATGGTGAAGGCGATGGTGCGAATATGGTCGGCAATCACTCGGATGGCAATGTCCGTTTTCTCGTTTTCGGTGGTCGGCTGGTCGGTTACCTTAGCGGGGGCGGTGCCGTGGTACTCCACTCCTACCTCCTTGGCAATGAACTGGATGAGCGGCTGGAAAACGTCGGTATCGTAGTTCGACTTCACCCCCGACACGGCCATCATCAGGCGCTCGAAACCCATGCCGGTATCCACACTTTGCTCGGGCAGCTTGATGAGGGATTTATCGGCCAGGCGCTGGAATTCCATGAACACGTTGTTCCAGATTTCCACCACCTGCGGGTGGTCGGCGTTCACGAGGTCGCGGCCGGGGGTGGCGGCGCGCTCCTCAGCGGAGCGCAGGGCGATGTGGATTTCGGTGCAAGGACCACACGGACCAGTATCGCCCATCTCCCAGAAGTTGTCCTTCTTATTGCCGGGCAGAATCCGGTCGTCGGTGGTGTATTGGCGCCACAGGTTCTGGGTTTCGGTGTCGGGGCCGGTGCCGTCGGCCTGGTCGCCCTCGAAGTAGGTCACGTAGAGGCGGTCTTTTTCCAGCTTGAACACGTCGGTCAGCAGCTCCCAGGCCCAGGCAATGGCGTCGGTTTTGAAGTAGTCGCCGAATGACCAGTTGCCGAGCATCTCGAACATGGTGTGGTGGTAGGTATCGTAGCCTACTTCCTCCAAATCGTTGTGTTTGCCGCTCACCCGCAGGCACTTCTGGGTATCGGCAATGCGCTTGTAGGGTGCGGGCTTGTTGCCCAGGAAATAGTCCTTAAACGGGGCCATGCCCGAGTTGATGAACAGCAGCGTGGGGTCGTCCTTCACCACAATCGGGGCCGAGGGCACGATGTGGTGGCCTTTGCTGGCGAAGAAATCGAGGAACTGCTGGCGAACAGCGGAAGCGGTGGGGAGGGACATATTGTACCGCCAACTTGTAGTTGGCGAATAATTAAAGGCCGTTAAACATTCCCTGAATAAGCCGGCAGCTAGGCATAGCTGCGAATTTTAGGCTACTTTTCGGAGTAATTGCAAAGGTAGCCATATGCCCTATAAAGAGCGCAGCATCGAGAAACAGTACTTCACCATCGGCGAAGTAGCCGCCCAGTTCAAGGTGGCCGAGTCGCTGGTGCGCTTCTGGGAAACGGAGTTTGAGGAGCTGCGCCCCCGCCGCAGCAAGAAGGGCAACCGCCTCTACACCCCGCAGGACATTGAGATATTCCGCACCATCTACCACCTGGTGAAGGAGCGCGGCTACACCATTCCCGGTGCGCGCGACATGCTCAAGCAAAAAGGTCCGCAGCTGAAGGAGAAGATTGACGTGGTGCAGAGCCTGGAGAAAGTGCGGGCGTTTCTGTTGTCGCTCAAGAAAGAGGTGGAAGCCGCCGGCAAGGCCGACCCGGATGCTGCCGCTACTGAATAACCTCACCCCCCGGCCCCCTCTCCTTGGGGAGAGGGGGAGCCTGACGACTTCGTTTTGCCACTTATGATGGATAAGGAATCGACCAATTCAGTTCAATCGTCGCATTTTCATGCCTTCATGACGGATGCGGAGCGGTGGAAAAAGACGCTAAAGGATTATTCACGGGCTAACCGCAGTAACCCAACGGCAGCAGAAAATGCCTTATGGCAGTTGGTTCGGGGCAATAAATTGGGGCCGCGCTTTCGTCGGCAGCATGCCATTGGGCGGTACATTATCGATTTCGTGTGTCTGCCCGCCTGGCTCATTATTGAAGTTGATGGCGAGTATCACTTCGACATCGAGCAAGCCAAATATGACGGTGGCCGTACCCACGACTTACAGGAATTGGGTTTCCATATCCTGCGCTTCACGAACGAGGAAGTTTTACAACACCCAAACTACATCCTGAACCTAATTTCCACCCACCTTAACAAGCACTTACCCAACCAAGAGTCGTCAGGCTCCCCCTCTCCCCAAGGAGAGGGGGCCGGGGGGTGAGGTGAAGCGTATGAACGACCTCCTCTTTCACGAGCTCGCCCTGACGCTCCTACCCGGCATCGGCCCGCAGCTTACGCGGCAGTTGATGAGCTACGGCGGCTCGGCCAAAAACGTGCTGATGATGCCGCCCGGCAAGCTGCGCCGCATTCCCGGCGTGGGCGCGGCCACCGTGGCCATCCTTACCGGCAAGGACCGCGAAACCGCCTTCCGCAAGGCGGAAGCTGATTTGAAGAAGGCGGAAAAGGACGGGGTTGAAATCATCTTCTACACCAGCAAGCGCTTTCCCAGCCGCCTGAAGCTGATTCCCGACGCGCCGGCCATCCTCTACTACCAGGGCACGGCCGACCTCAACGCGCCCAAAACCGTGGCCCTGGTGGGAACCCGCCAGGCCACCGACTACGGCCGCGAGCAAACCGAGCGCATCATTGCGGGGCTGCTGCCGCACCGGCCGCTGGTGGTGAGCGGCCTGGCCTACGGCATCGACATCATGGCCCACCGCGCGGCCCTGCAGGAAGGCCTGGAAACCGTGGGCGTGATGGCCACCGGGCTGGACATCATCTACCCGGCCGCGCACCGCAAAACGGCCGAGAAGATGCGCGAGCAGGGCGGTCTGCTCACCGAATTTCCCTTTGGCACGCCGCCCGACCGCTACAATTTCCCGGCCCGCAACCGCATCATCGCGGGCCTTTCGGATGGCACCGTGGTGGTGGAAGCCGCGATAAAAGGCGGCGCGCTGATAACCGCCGAGCTGGCCCTGAGCTACGACCGCGACGTGCTGGCCGTGCCCGGCAACCTGGGCTCCGAGGTGTCGGCCGGCTGCAACGCCCTGATTCGCGACAATAAAGCCGCGCTCTACGCCGAGCCCCGCGACCTGGAGCAGCTCCTGAACTGGGATGAGGCCCTGCACCAGTCGGGCAAGTTCAAACCCACTCCCTCCTACTCGGCCGACGATTTCACGCCCGACGAGTTCGCCCTGCTCACCGTGCTGGCCGCCGCGCCCGGCCGAGAAATGCAGATGGACGAGCTGGCCTGGAAAGCCCAACTACCCATTTACGCCGTGGCCTCGCTGCTGCTGGGCCTGGAGTTTCGGGGCGTGGTGCGGGCGCTGCCGGGCAAGAAGTTTGCGCTTAGCTGAACCGTGGCTTTGTCGGGTTAAGCGGATTTTACGGATTAGGTGGCTGCCATCATGCAACAGGTTTTATTGAATAACGAGCTGCTCGGATACGGTTCCCTCACCCTACCCCTGCCCAACCGCGGCCTGGCATTCGGCGACGGCTTCTTCGAAACGCTAATTTTTGCTGATAACCGCCTGCGCCTCGCCCCCGACCATCACGCCCGCATGGCACGGGCCGCCGCCGCCCTGCACCTCGCGCTGCCCGCACCCCTGGCCACACCCGAAGCCCTGGCCGCCACCCTAGCCTGCCTCGCCGCTGCCAACCAACTACCCGCCGCCCGGCTGCGCCTGCAGCTGTGGCGCGCCGGCGGCGGCCGCTACACGCCCCTGACCGATGCCGCCGATTGGCTGGCCACTGCCGAAGCTTTCGTGCCGGATGATACGCCTGTCGCAACAGCCGATTTTGCGCTGGAAACCCATTCCATCCATTCTCCGCTCAGCTTTTGCAAGGGGCCGCAGGCGTGGCTCTACGTGCGCGCGGCCCACGAGCGGGAGTGGCGTGGGCTCGATGAAATCATTCTCTGCGACGCGGCCGGGCACGTGGCGGAAGCGGGCGCGGCGGCTATTTTTTGGCTGAAGGATGAGGTACTGTTTACGCCCGCGCTCGAAAGTGGCTGCGTGGCGGGTGTGCGCCGGGCGCAGGTGCTGCGGGCGGCGCGGGCGGCGGGCGTAGCGTGCCGGGAGGGGTTGTTTGGGCAGGCGCAGCTGCTAACGGCGGACGCGGTTTTTACGGCGAATGTGGCGGCCATTAGGTTTGTGCAATCAATAGCTGGCACAGCATTTAACCCTCATCATCATAGCTTGATGACTCTGGTTCAAGCTACTGAATAAAGAATCCCATTGGTACGGTTACCGTATCAGCACCGCCGGCTTTAGGTTCGAATTTCATCGCCCCAATCACTTGTATTGCTTCTGCATCCAATAAACCCAATGCTTCTTCAGAAGCTCCGGCAGTCGTATTTCGCTTGAGCGACCTCAATTTCTACCGATGCTCTATCGTCCGAAATGATGGCTTTGACTAAAATGCGCCCTTCCGTCTGCGCACGTAGTGCCGGAACCTGGTACCTAGTCAGATGCTGAATCGTACCAATAAAAAGAGTATATCCTGCCGGCCGCCCCCCCGAATCGGCCTGGTGCCAAAAACGAGATAGGATGGGTGAAGTGAGCGGAGCCGGCACTCCAGTTTTTGCCGGTGCAACATGGCTTCTGGCAGGCACTGTAGGTATCCCCCGTTGCAGATGCAGCAGCATGCCTGGCGCGGAATACGTCCCACCCGTGCCCTGTGCCCGTGCAGCGAAGCTCCAACCCAGGCAAAAAAGTAGCAGTAGTTTCATAAGTTGCTTAGCCACCTGATGCGGCGACTGTACCTGTA
>JALYUH010000150.1 GCA_030853985.1 Bacteroidota bacterium
ACCGCGCGCTGGCCGTTGGGTAGGAGCGGGGCGGCCACGGCGGTGGTGCGGTGCCACTGCACTCCGGCCGGCCCGGCCGCCGGGGCCAGCACGGTGGCCAGCTCTTCGCGCAGGTAGTGGCCGTAAGCAGCGCGCGAGGCAAATTCCGGGGTGCCGCAGCTGTTTTCGGGCTGCCGGGCCAGCCAGTCGGCGAAGTGGCTGGGTGCGGTTGGATACAGGCTCAGGGCGCCGGGGCGCACGTTGAGCAGGTATTCGGGGCGGCGGGCCGAGTAGGCCAAGCCCGGGCCGGGAGCCTCGCGGGGCTCGATGAGATGGATGGCGGCCCCGGCCAAAATGGGTTGCCGCCGCAACTGCAGTGCCAGGGCCGTGCCCACGAAGCCGCCGCCTACAATGGTAATGACAGGGCGAACGGGTGGTTTCACGGGCAGGGGCGTAGCGCGGATTTTTAGTCCGCGAAGAATAACAATCAGGAACGTGCGCGGACTAAAAGTCCACGCTACAAATAACGACCGGGCACCAGAAAGTTCTGCACGTAGTCCTGAATTCCATCCTCCAGCCGCGTAAACGGCCGGTCGTAGCCGATGCTTTGGAGCTTGCGCATGTCGGCCTCGGTGAAGTACTGGTACTTGTCGCGAATGTCCTCCGGCGTGTCTACGAAGCGAATGTCGGCGGTGCGGCCCAGGGCGTTGAAGGTGCTCATGGCCAGGGCTAAAAAAGTGCGGGCCTCACCGCTGCCCAGGTTGTAGATGCCGGAGTCCTGGCGGTGGTTCAGCAGGAAGAAGCACACTTCGGCCACGTCCTTCACGTACACGAAATCGCGCATCTGCCCGCCGTCGGTGTAGTCGGGGTTATGCGATTTGAACAGCGTCATCGAGCCCGACTGCTGAATCTGGTGGAAGGCGTGCAGTATCACCGAGGCCATGCGGCCCTTGTGGTACTCGTTGGGGCCATACACGTTGAAAAACTTTAGGCCGGCCCAGAAATACGGTTTTTCTTCCTGCTGCAGGGCCCAGTTGTCGAAGTCGTTTTTCGAGTCGCCGTAGGGGTTGAGGGGGCGGTAGAGGGGGAACAGGGCCTCATCCTGGTCGGAGTAGCCGAGGGTGCCGTCGCCGTAGGTCGCGGCCGACGAGGCGTACACCAGCGGCAGCTGGTAGCGCACGCAGGCCTGCCACATCTGCTTCGAGTAGTTCAGGTTCAGCAGGTCGAACACGGCGGGGTCCATCTCGGCGGTATCGGTGCGCGCGCCCAGGTGGAAAATGAATTCGACCTGCTCGTGGTGGGTATCGAGCCAGTCGAAGAACGTTTCGCGGTCCACGTACTCGCGCAGTTTTTTGCCGTCGAGGTTGGCGAGCTTCTTCTCGATGGAGAAGTTATCGACCACAACGATGTCGTTGAAATTGGCCGCGTTCAGGCGGGAGACAAGGCAGCTGGCGATGAAGCCGGCCGCGCCGGTTACTACTATCATGGGAAGCGAGATTTGGGACGGACGGCAAAGGTAAACCGCCGCGCCGCGTGAGGCGGGGCTACCTTTGCCACATGCGTTTCTTTCTACTGCTTGTACCGCTGGCCCTGCTGCTGGGTTGCCATTCCGAACCCGAAAAAACGGCCCTCGTGCCCGTGCGCGACGGCCTGGGCCGCCTCGTGCCCCTGCCCGCCCACCCGCGCCGCGTGCTGGCCCTGGCCCCCAGCATGACCGAAATCCTGTTTGCCGTGGCCGATACCGCCACCATCGTGGCCCGCTGCCCGCAGGACAATTACCCCGCCGCCGTGTACCGCAAGCCCGTCGTCAACAACTACCCGCTCGACCTGGAAAAGCTGGTGCTGCTCAAGCCCGACGTGGTGTTTACCGTCGAAGGCATCACCTCCGTCGATGACGCGCAGCGGCTTCAGCAGCTCGGGATTCCGGTGTATTACCTGCGATTCCAGCGCGTCGAGGACGTGTTCAAGGGCTTGGAGGAAGTGGGCCGCATCATGGGCCGCCTGCCTCAGGCCCAGCACCTCACCGACTCGCTGCGCCGGAACTTGAAGCAGCTCACCCTCAAGGCCCCGCGTCCGGCCACCATACCCAAAGTGCTGGCCATTACCTGGCAGGACCCCATTTACTGCTACGGCCAGAACACGCTGTTCACCGACGAAATCCGCTTTGCCGGGGGGCGCAACGCCGTTACCGAAACCTTCCCGCAGCCCTACCCGGCCCTCACCCGCGAGTACATTCTGAGGCTGAACCCCGACGTGCTGCTCGGCGGCAGCTTCGGCAAGCTCGATAGCACCTTTTTCAAAAACTACCCCGAACTCAAACGCATCAACGCCTATAAAAACCGCCGCGTGTTCGCCATCACCGGCAACCTGCTGGAGCGGCCCGGCCCGCGCGTGGTGGAGTCGGTGCGCGAGCTGCAGGAGTTGCTGAAGCCAGTGAAGTAACGGCGCTGATGGCGCGGGGCGCCAACTCCGTGCCCGCTACCAGCGAGGCTCCAGCCTCGCACGGTCTGGCCCGTTCGACGGGCGCGGGGCTGCAGCCCCACCAGTAATCGGCACGGGGCTGGAGCCCCGCGCCATCGTGCCCAATTCAACCCGATGCAACCCGTTCGCCCCTTTTTCTGGCTCCTGCTCGGCCTGCTGCTCACGCTGGCATTGCTGGTGCTGGGCCTGCGCGTGGGCAGCTACACCACTTCCTACGGCTTCATCCTGAATACCTTCCGGCACTACAACCCCGCCGACCCCGCCCAACTGGCCCTCGTCGAGCTGCGGCTGCCGCGCCTGCTGCTGGCGCTGCTGGCCGGGGCCAGCCTGGCCGTGAGCGGCTACCTGCTCCAAACCCTGGTGCGCAACCCGCTGGCCGACCCATATTTGCTGGGCACGGCCTCGGGGGCGTCGCTGGGGGCTATTGCGGCGTATGTGTTGGTGCCCTCGCTCACGCTGGCGGGCGTGTACTTGCCGCCGGTGGCCGCCCTGGCGGGCGCGTTTGGGGCCACGGTGCTGGTGGTGGCGCTGGGCACCCGGCAGGGCAAGATTCTGCCCGCGCCGCTGCTGCTGGCGGGCGTGGCGGTGGGGGCGCTGGCGGCGGCCGTGGGCAGCCTGCTCACGTTTCTTGCCGCGCCCGAGGGCAGCCTGCGCAGCGTGGTGTTCTGGGCGTTTGGCAGTTTCGAGCGGGCCGGCTGGAGCGTGCTGCCCTGGCCGGCGGCCGTGCTGGCGGGCAGCCTGGTGGTGCTGGCTTTTTTGCAAAAGGACCTGAACCTGCTGCTGCTGGGTGAGGAGCGGGCCGCCGCCTTGGGCCTGCCGGTGGCGGCGCGGCGCTGGCTGCTGGTGGGGCTGGCGGCGGCCCTCACGGGGGGGGTGGTGGCGCTGTGCGGGCCGGTGGGCTTCGTGGGCCTGCTGGTGCCGCACCTCACGCGGGGCCTGCTGGGCACCACGGGGCGCTACAATTTGCTGGGGTGCGCGGTGCTGGGCGGGGCCTTCCTGCTGGCCTGCGACCTGCTGGCGCGGCTACTCTACCCGCCGGCCGGGCTGCCGGTGGGGCTGGTCACGGCCCTGTTCGGGGTGCCCTTTTTCGTATATTTGCTGCGGCGGAAGGGACTTGGGGACTTGGGGTCTTAGGGACTGGGTTGGCGCATAGCGCGGGCCTCCCGATTTCAAAAACCACGTTTCCAAGCCGCTGAATACCCCAAGAGGAATTGGGCTGCGCCCGGCCGGCACCTGCCGCGGGCGCACGAGTTGGCTGAAAGCCAGGCCCCCAAATCCCTAAGTACCCAAGTCCCCCCGAATGATTTACGTCTCCCGCCAGGAACATTTCAACGCCGCCCACAAGCTCCACAACCCCAAGTGGAGCGACGAGCGCAACCGTGAGGTGTTCGGCCCCTGCGCCAATGCCAACTGGCACGGCCACAACTACGACCTCATCGTGACGGTGAAGGGCAACCCCGACCCCGACACCGGCTTCGTCGTCGACCTCAAGGCCCTGTCGGACCTGCTGCGCATTCACATTACCGAGCAGGTCGACCACAAAAACCTCAACCTCGACGTACCCTTCCTGGCCGGCCAGATGGCCAGCACCGAGAACCTGGCCATTGCCTTCTGGCAAATTATCGAGCGCGAGCTGCCCGCCATTACCCCGGCCCGGCTGCACTGCGTGAAACTCTACGAAACGCCGCGCAACTTCGTGGAATACTTCGGCGAAGGTCAATTATAAATTTTGAATTATAAATTATAAAATATTGATAATTCCCTATTGGCCAATTAGTTAAATTGGAACGGGTAAATCATGATTCATAATTTATAATTTATAATTCTCAACAAATGAAATACTACCTTATAGCCGGCGAACGGTCGGGCGATTTCCACGCTGCCAACCTCATGCGCGAGCTGCGCGGGCAGGATACCGCTGCCGAATTCCGCTACTGGGGCGGCGATATGATGCAGGCCGAGGGCGGCGAGCTGGTGCGCCACTACCAGGACTTGGCCATCATGGGGTTTCTGGAGGCTGCTACCAGCGTCCTCAAGTTTCGGGGCTACCTGAAGCAGTGTCAGGCCGACATTCTCACCTACCAGCCCGACGTGCTGATTCTGGTGGACTACGCCGGCTTCAACATGCGCATGGCGAAGTTCGCCAAGGAGCAGGGCATTAAGGTATTCTACTACATCTCGCCCAAAATATGGGCCTGGAACCAGAGCCGCGTCGAGAAGGTGAAGGCTTACGTCGACAAGATGTTCGTGATTCTGCCCTTCGAAACCGAATTCTACCAGAAATTTAACTACCCCGTCGACTACACCGGCAACCCCACGGCCGATGCCGTGGCCGAGTTCGTGCCCGCGCCCGACTTCTTCGAGCGCAACCGCCTGGAGGTCGGCAAGCCCATTATTGCCGTGCTGCCGGGCTCGCGCAAGCAGGAAATCGAGGAGATGCTGCACGAAATGATTGCCATTCTGCCCGGTTTTCAGGAATACCAGTTCGTGGTGGCTGGCGTGAATAACCTCGACCCGAACTACTACAAGCACTTCCACCGCAATGGCATCCGGTTCGTGTTCGACCAGACGTTTGACTTGCTGAGCCACGCCTCGGCGGCGCTCGTTACGAGCGGCACGGCCACCCTCGAAACGGCCCTGTTCGACGTGCCCCAGATTGTGTGCTACCGCACCAGTCTGCTGAGCTACACCATTGGCAAAATGGTGATTAAAGTGCCC
>JALYUH010000151.1 GCA_030853985.1 Bacteroidota bacterium
GCATTATGCACCAGCTCCTGGCAAATGCGGTAGAGCGCCAGCTCAGTGGCCGGCGGCAGGGGGTGCGGGTAGTGCGCCTCGAAAGTCACCGTCAGGCCCTCGGCGTGGCGGCTGAGCTCGGCCAGGCGCTCCAGGGCTTTTATTAGGCCCACACGGGCCAGGCTGGCCGGGAACAGCTGGTGCGAGGTGCTGCGGACGTCGGCCACGGCGGCGGCCAGCACCTCGCGGGCCACTGCGAAGAGGACGGCGGGGTCGTCGGTGGGGTCGGGCACGGCCAGGCGCTCGACCAGCATCTGGGCCATGGCCACGGAGGAGGCCACGTCGTCGTGCAAATCGCGGCCAATGCGGGCGCGCTCGGCTTCCTGCGCTTCGATAACGGCGGCCAGCAGGGCCTGCTGATGGGCGGCATGGGCCGTGCGCTGGGCCAAGTGCTGGCGGTAGAGGCGCTGCTGGTAGCTCCCCACAAACCACACGAAGGCCCCCGCCACCAGCAGCATCAGGCCAATGCCGCCCAGCAGCAGGGGCGCGAAGGTTATCTCTGCGGGCGCAACCATAAGGCCCGAAGATAGCAGAGGTACAGCACGATGGTGAGCAACCCATTGACGGTCCAGACCGTCAGGCTCAGCTGCCGGGAGTAGTGCTCCAGCAAGTAGTTGCTGAACAGGGCAATCAGCAGCTTGCTAATCGAGTACAGCACCAGCCCGGCCGACACCCAGAACAGGGGGTCGCGGGCCAGGTTGGGCACCTGCAGCTCGTTGAGCAGCTTGCGGAAGTATAGCCCGGCCATGCCCAGGACCAGCAGGCTTTCGAGGACTTGCACGGCGGGCTTGAAGCGGGTGGACTCGAAGTCCAGCGCCAGGCTCAGGCCTGCATAGAGCACGAAGCCTGCTGCCACCCAGGGCCTCCAACGGGTGAAAGTGGCCGACTTCAAAGCCCAGCCATAAACCAGCGACAGCAGCCATAGCTCACCGGCCGCATCAATCGGGGTCAGCCATAGATTCGAGTGGTAGCGCACATAAGCGGCTCGCCCAACCAACTCCACAACCAGCCCAAACCAAACGAGCCAAATTAAGTAGCGCAACCCTGCAGGCAGCTCGCGGTAACGCACCGAACCCAACAGGCCGGTTACAAATAGCACCACCATCGACGTATAGCCGAACAGGCGCAGCCAGAAAACAACATCGAATTTCATAACGACGTTTTCAATGGCGAAAATCACCCCGCCTTAATTGAATATCCAAGCACAAGCATCCCTTCAAGCAACATACCCAAATGCTACGAATAGCTTCGCTGCTGGCCAGTTTAGGCAGGGCTTTTTCAACCGAGCGCATCAAGGCTCGGGTGGGCACGGCAAGGCCACATCGTACGTATCGTCGCCGGCGGCCGCCTCGTCTTTGGTGGAAAGCCTACCCATTTGCAGCATCAGTTAGCCCGCCGGGGCGTAGCAACCGGCAGCGGAGCCGCGCCCGACTGCCAGTAGCGCTCGGCCAGGTAGTAGGAGCTCAGCACCACCTCGTTGGCCCCCACCGCGAACAGCGCCACCGAGAAGCGGAGCGGCTGCTTGGCGTCGGGCAGCACCACGAAGCGCGCCCGGATGCCCAGCACGCCCACGGCCGATACGAGCTCCACCATCTGCATCACCGGGAAAGCCACCCCGACCAGGCGCGTGGTGGTGCCCGGGCTCAGCAGGCAGCTGGTGAGGTCGGGGCCGCCCGCGGCGCGGGTCGTCAGCCACAGGTTGGCCCCGCCCTGGTAGTCGGTCGGGTTGAGCACGCCGGCCACTTCCAGCGCATGGGGCGGGAGCGGAAGCAGAGGAGTTGGTTTCACGAGATTGCAGAAGAAAGGATGAGGTCAGCTTGACGAAATTATAGCATCAGAGCTCCGGCAAAGCTAATCCGTTCCCGGCCATATCCCATTCATTGTTTCCGTTGTTCTATTCGCTTTTGCTCCGCCCCTACTCCACCCGGCGCACGCGCAGGTAGTCGAGTAGGGCCTGGTTCACGGCGATGTTCATGTTCTGGTTAGCGGGCTCGTAGGCCAGCTGCAGGCGGGTGGTACCTTTCTCCAGCTGCACCAGCACGGGGTTCGAGAAGCCCCAGTTGCTCCACTCGGCCACGCCGCGCTGGGGCAGCACCACGGTGCCCAGCAGCTCGGGGCCGCGCCGCAGGGTGCGAATGGCGCACTGGTTGTTGGTGTTGAGGGGGCCGTTGCCGTTGGCGTAGCGGAAATCGAGGGCGTAGAGGCCCGCCTCGGGCACCGTGACTGGAATGGTAAGGGCGGTGTTTTTGCTGGTGGTGGTTTCGATGAAACCCTTGCCCGAATAGCCCTTGTAGGGAAATGAAGCCTTGCCAGCCACAGTTTCGAGCTGCACCAGTTGGCCGCCGGTGGCCTCGCGACCCAGCTCCAGCGGCTCCGAGGCGAAGGACTCGCGGCTGGCATCGTCCACGGCCACCACCTGCCAGGCGGCGAATTCCTCGGCCGGCACGGCGTACTCGGTTTCGCGGATGGTGGTGGCCAGTTGGCCGTTTTTCAGCACCAGGTATTCATCGGCTCCTTCCACGGCGGGCCAGCGCAGGCGGCCGTTGGCGAAGGCCACGGCGGGCGTTTCGGGCGCGGTGCGGTCGGCCACGCGGGTGATGGGTGCGGGGGCCGTGGTGGGGGCAGCGTTGGGTGCGGCCAGCGTTATTTTAATGGCGTGCCGGCCCGTGAGCGCGCCCGAAACGGCCGCATCGGGCAGCAGGATACCGTCCATCGTAATGCTGCTGATGACATTGCCGCTGCCATCCAGCTCAATGTCGAGCACGGCGCGGCGGTAGCGGAAGCCTTCGAGGCGGCGGTGGCCGGCGAAAGCCGCGGGCACGAAGGGCCGGAACACCAGCCGCTCGCCCTGGTACTGCATCCCAAACAGCACCTTGTACACCAGGCTCAGGCTGCCCGACAGGCTCCAGAGCATGTTCGAGGAGTTAATTTGGGTGCCGGCGAAGTCGCCGGTGCGGGCCACGAAGTTTTCCTTGTTGGTGAGGAACAGCGCCGCCGGCCGGTAGATGGCGGCCATGCTTTCCATCACCGACGCCTCGTTGCCGGCCTTGGCGGCGGCCAGCGCCCAGTAGCTCTGCACGAAGGGCCACACGGCGTCGTTGTGGTAGGCCGGGATGCCCGGAATCTGGGGGTAGATGCACGGAATACCGAAGGGCGTGGTGGGCGTCTTGCTCACCACAGTTTGCGCCCGCTCGCCCTCGGCAATGCCAAACAGCACGCACAGCGCCTCGCCCAGCGCCTCGGCTTTGGGCGAGAGCGACAGCGCGGTACGGCCGTACAGATACTGCCCGTAGTAGCCCTTGTCGGCCTGCCACAGGTGCTCGTTGATGCCGAACTTGATGGCCTCGGCTTGCCGCTTGTACAGGGCGGCCTGGCCGGGCTGGCTTAGGCGGGCGGCCATCTGGCTCATCACCACGTTGGCCTGGTAGTGCACGGCATTGGTGCCCAGGTTTTCGCTCTGGTAGATGTCGGCGGGCTGCATCCAGCGCGGGTAGGTTTGCTCGCGCCAATCCAGAAACGACGACTCGCCGCGCACGAGGCCCGTTTTTTGGTCGTAGGCGTTCTGCACGTCATCGGCCATGCTCTGCTTGATGATGGGAAACACCTTGCGTAGCCAGGCCACGTCGCCAGTAGCCTGGTAGATTTCCCAGGCCGCCACGGCCCAAATCATGCGGTCGGTCGAGCACGGGTAGGCCCCGCCCGTGCCGGTATCCTGAATGATGCGGCCGTCGGGGCTCACCTTGCGCAGCAGGCTGTTCATGGCCACTTTGGGCTGCAGGCTGGCCTGCGCCAGGATGATGCTGTAGCTCACGTCGCGCGTCCAGACGCCCGCCCACTCCTTGCCGGTTCGGAAGGTGCTGTCGGGCTCCACGGCGCGGCGGGCTTCTTCCAGGGCCAGGTTGTAGAGCGCGTCGGCCAGCGGGTAGTCGGAGCTGTACTGCGGGAAATCGGCCGTATTAACGCTTTTCTGCCAGCTGCTGGCGGTGGTTTTGGCGGCGGCGGGCTGGTTGAGCGTGAGGGTGGTTTCGTAGATGCCGTCGCCGTTGGCATCGGTCAGCTCCAGCCCGGGCTTGTTGGTCAGGTTGTCGAAATCCCAGCTCAGCGGGGCGGTGCCGCCGGCCACGTACACGTGCTTGAAATCCTGCTGGTAGATTTTATCGCCCTTGAAAGTGGTGAAGTAGCCGTTCTTCTTAAAGGCCGCCAGCACCGCCCGCATATCTAGCCGAATTTTAATGGGCGTATTGGGGTCGAGGTACTGGTTGGCCGCTGCGGGCGTAGTATCCTGGTAGCGCTGCCCGAATACGATGGGCGGCGTTTGGATGGTAGCCGCGCCGCCGGGCCGGGGCACGGCCAGCAGCAGGTGGTTCAGGCCGGGGGCCATCTCGTTGTCCTTGCCATTGATGCTGAACTTGAACTCGACGCGCGGGCTCAGCCGGTCGTTCACCGGGCTCACGTAGTTGGACGTCAGCCGGGTAGCCGAGAAGGCGCGGCCCTCGTGCTGGCCCTGCACCACCTTGTCGCGGTACAGGCTGTAGGCATCGGATTGCCAGATGGGTTTCATCACAACGGGAGAAGCAGTGGTAACCGCCGGCTTGGTGGTCTGGCAGGCATTGAGCAGGCCCAGCGTGAGCAGGAAGCCGGTGGCAAGGTGCGTGGGTTTCATCGGGAAAAAGCGGCGAATAGGGCGCGGATATGCAAATTACGCGGTTCCGGCCTGCGCCGCACGAACGGAGCGAGGTAATTGCACGTCTCTATGTTACTTCCTTGTCTCAACGTTGCCTTATGAAAATCCCCCCTCTTTTCGTCGCGCCCCTTTTGCTCGGCTTGCTCACGCTCCTCGCCGCCCAAACCCCCAATTCAGGGTCGCTGGAACAAACCCTGCGCGAAAGCCGCGGCCGGAAGCGCGTGCTGCTCATCGCCGCGCCCACTGCTGGGCAGGCCGATTTCAAAACGCAGAAAGCCCTGCTAGCCGCGCACCCGCAGGAATTGGCCGACCGCGACTTTCTGGTGCTGGAAGTGCCATACGACCAGCTTTCGCCAGCAGACCGTAATTATTTGATGCAGCGCATCGGCCTCAAGCTGCCCACGTTCTGCGTCGTCCTCATCGGCAAAGACGGCGGGATGAAGGAAAAAAGCAAGCGCCCCATGCAGCCCGCCGACCTGTTCGGCACGGTGGATAAGATGCCCATGCGGCGCGAAGAAATGCGCCGGAAGTAGCCTGTACATCCCCGCCCCTACCCCAATGACTTCGTGAACCCGACCTTAATTTTGAGTTGGAAATTGGCGATAACCTTGAAAATTTCCTTTAGCATCACCTGCTCCACTTTGGTGAGGGTACTGGGGTCGAGTTAGTTGTCGGGCGCGGTGTGGTCGCGGATGATTTGGGCGGCCTGCTTTTTCAGGCGCACGCCTATCAGGTAGTAATAGGCTTGCAGCAGCTCCTGGGTTTCGCGCTCTGTGAACACGCCCTGGGCACGTAGCGCATCAAGGCTCTCGCCGGTGTTGGTGGCAAAAATGCGGTGCTTGAGAGCGTACATGCGCACCAAATCGACGATGGGCGACATGGTTTTCTTCAGGTTGAAGACCTGCTGGTCGCCGTGGGCGAAAGTGCGGATATTGCGGAAGAACGTAAGCGGCGGCTCGTACTGCAACGCATTCACGGCCAGGTAGTGGAAGAAGCGGTCGGTGGGCTTTTCTAGCTCCAGAGCCAGGAATTCGTGCAGCTCGGCCATGATGGTGGCGTCGCCGTAGAGGTAACGGCAGTCGAACGAGGCGGCGAACTGCATGCCGGTTTCGGGGTTGGCGTCGCTCATCCACTCCTGGTAGTTGCGTTTCCAATGCGAGAGCGAGTGCGTCCACTTCGGGTTTTTGGCCATGAAGCCGCCGTCGCAGTAACTGAAGCCAATTTCGTTGAGCTGGTCGCTCACCAGGCCGGCGAATTTCAGGAAGTAGTCGCGCACTAGCTCGCGCTACTCGTTGGCCTTGTCTTCGTAGATAATGGCGTTGTCCTGGTCCGTGAGCAGGGTTTGCTCCTTGCGGCCCTCACTGCCCAGCACCATGTACACGAAGCGGGCCGGCGGCGGGCCAAGCTCGGCAATGGCCCCCTCAATCAGCTTCAGGGCAATAGTGTTGGACACCGTGGTGATAACCTGATTCACGATTTCGGGTTTCACGCCGCGGTTTAGCAACTGGTACACCATTTCGGGCACCTCCTCCCAGCGGCGGCGCAGCTCGGGCACCGCCTGCGCCTGCTTCACCGACTGAATAAAGATGAACGGCGACTGGGCCTGGTCGTCGGTCAGCAGCTTGTTGCGGCTGATGAAACCGACGTACTCGCTATCGGTTTCGACCAGCAAATACCGCGTCTTGGTCCGGAACATCAGCAGAATCGCCGCATACACAAAAGCCCGCGAGCTGATGCTGACCACCGGCGCATCCACGATGGTTTCGACGGGCAGGCGGGCATCGGCCAGGCCGGCCACTACCTTGTCGCGTAGCGTGATGTCGGTAACGTAGCCGATAACCTGGCCGTCCACGTCGGCATCGGTGATGAAGTAGCAGCTGCTGCGGGCGGCGGCCATGCGTTGGGCCACTTCAAAAATAGGCGTGTAAGCCGCGCACAGCAGCACCGGCCGCAGCTCCAGCGTCTCGATGCGGCGCGAAAACAGCTGGTCGGAAGCCAAATAGCTCGAAGACGAATTGCCGCCGGTAGCGGGCCGCACGAAGTTGGCATACTCCTCATCGAGCATCCGCCGCCCGTAGCGCGCCGTGAAGAAGTGGAAGTAGCTCTCGTAGCCCTGGCACAGCGCCAGAAACTCGCGACGATGCAGGAAGTACACGCGGGTATCGCGCTTGGCCACCACCGTGCGCAGCGAGCGTTTCTCATTCAGCAGCAGTGGTATACCGCCGTAGCACTCGCCGCGCCGGGTGTACTCCACCACACGCCGGTGCTGCTGGCTGTCGTAGAAAAACGTCTCATACTCGCCCTCGATGATGATGTCGAGCCCGCGCAATTTCGTTTCATCCTGCAGGTAGATGGTGGTTTCGCGCGGGTGACGCACCTCCTGCAGGCCCTCGGCCACTTCGGCCAGCACATCGTCGGGCAGCAGGTCGAACGGAGCCACGGTGCGCAGGAAAGCGAGTTTGTCGGACATGGCAGGCGGGGTAGTTTTGAGTAGAGCTTACTCATGTTATGCAGTGGTTGCCGCCCAGCCGTCCACCTCACCCCCTAGCCCCCTCTCCAAAAAAGAGGGGGACTAATGCTAGCTTTAGAAATCTGGTTTCCAGCGGCTAATACTAAAAT
>JALYUH010000153.1 GCA_030853985.1 Bacteroidota bacterium
CGGCAGGACAAGGTGCAGATTATCAGCTGCACCGGCGCTAACCTGGAAGAGGATATCTTCAACCTGGTGGCCCACGATTTCTACGAGCGGGTGCCCAACTACCGCGACCTCACGCCCGCCGACGAGCAGGCCCTGCTGGAGCGCCACATGAACCGCGTGACCGATACCTGCATCCCCGAGGAAGAGGCCATGCGCCGCCTCGAGCACGTCGTGCTCAAGTTCTGGGAGAAGGCCGACAGCGAAGGCAAAGCCTATTTTCCCCACGAATTCTTCTACCAGATTCTGCTGAGCGGCGAGCTGGAGCAGTACTACCAGATTGACCCCAAGAATAGCTGGATGCTGGCCGCCGCTGAGAAAAACCTGCCCATCATCTGCCCCGGCTGGGAAGACAGCACGCTCGGCAACATCTACGCCGGCCACGTTATCACCGGCGATATCAAGAACGTGCACACCATGCGCACGGGCATCCAGTACATGATTTACCTGGCCGAGTGGTACACCCAGCAAGCGACGGACGCGAGCCCAGTGGGCTTCTTCCAGATTGGTGGTGGCATTGCCGGCGACTTCCCCATCTGCGTGGTGCCCATGCTGCACCAGGACCTGGGCCGCACTAGCGTGCCGCTGTGGGGCTACTTCTGCCAGATTTCGGACTCGACTACCAGCTACGGCAGCTACTCGGGCGCGGTGCCCAACGAGAAAATTACTTGGGGCAAGCTGGGCCAGGACACGCCCAAGTTCATCATCGAAAGCGACGCCACCATCGTGGCCCCGCTGATTTTCGCGATTGTGCTGGGGCAGTAATTCCTTGCCAGCCATCAAGTGCAAAAGCCCCGGCTGCTGAAGAAGCGGCCGGGGCTTTTGCATGCAGCGACTAATCCTGCAAGGGTTTACTGAACTGGCCCCTGGCGCGATTGAAACTGATTTTGGCGGTGGCCACGTGCGCGACAACAGGCAGGTCAACGATTTCCTGGCCGCCCAAACGGCTCTGAGCCGCGTGGGCCAGCCCAGAGCCGTTTGGGCGGCCTCGTGGCTTTCCTCTGCACCGATGAGGCTCGGTGGGTAAATGCCCAGCGCCTGGAAGCCTCGGGCGGCAGGTTCATTTAGCAACCCGGAAAATAAAAAGCCTTTCCGCTATGGAGCGGAAAGGCTTTTTCTAGTAAAAATCAATAGGGAGCTACCGGCCGGCTGGCCGGCTGCGGCGGTACGAATCGACTTGCTGGCGCAGCACGGCGAGTAGGCCGCCGTAGCGCTGGCGCGCCTCCTGGGTGCTTTCGAGCTGTTGCAGGCGCGTGTTGATGAGCTCCGAAAAGTCTTCAACAGAATACGGACGTTTCGGCGAAGTAATCACGGGTGGGCGAGCAAAAGGGAGCCAGGCAAATGCGGGAACTGCTACAGTTTATACGTGGCGCGCTCAAACTTAGGCTGTAAAAACTAAAAACGAAATAACGGCCGCGCCGGATTCCAGATGCCCCACGGAATCATGATGAGTACGAGCACCAGGGCCACGCCGAAATAAAGCAGCGCCTTGCGGTGCTTTTGGGTGCTATCGGCGGTTTTTTTGACGACAATGCGGCCCACCTGGGCCACGATGGCGGCCAGAATCATCACGGCCACGTGCTCCATGCCGAAGAAGCGTTTGGTGGGGTCGTGCATGGCGCCGGCCTGCTTCATGGCCTTCAGGCCCCAAGGGCTAAGGCCGAAGTACAGGCCAAAGCCGATGAGGACCTGCAACCACATAAAGCCCGAAAAAGCGGCGCTCATGCCGTTGTCGGCGCTCACGAACGCGCGGCGGCCGGAATAGCCCACGTAGGCCCGGTACACGGCAATAAGGCCGAAGATGACCACAAACCAGCGGGACCAGGAGTGCAGAATGAGAAGCGTTTGGTACATAAAAAAAGGAAGAGGTGAGGGGAAATGCGGGGCGCAACTGCCCCTGGCAAAGGTACGGCTGCCGCCCGGCCGCGCCTCACACTTTCAGCACTATGCCTTTCTGGTGCATCCTGCTCAAAATGAAATACCAGATAACAATAAGTACCACCGCCCCCACCAACGAGGCCGTGCGCGGGTCGGCGAAGTGCGGCGCGATGCCCCATTCATACAGCCACTCCTTGAGCCCGCCGGTTTTGCCGCCCGGCAGCGCTAGCTTAAACAGCCCGAACGTGCGCGAGAGCAGCGCCGAAAGGCAGAACACAAGAATGGCATTCACGCCGTATACCAGCGCCGGGCGCGTCCAGGCGCGGTAGCCCTGCACGTCGCAAATCCAGTAGAGGGCGGCCAGCCCGGCCATGGCCAGCCCGCTGGTATACAGCGCGTAGGAGCTGCTCCAGAGGGCTTTATTGATGGGAAACCAAGGGTGCCAGATGAGGCCGAGCAGAGCCAGCCCGCCGCCGGCCACAAACAGCCAGGCGACTTTGGCGGCCGGCTCGCGGTCGGGCCGCCGCAGCCACTGGGCAGTGAGGGCGCCCAGCAGGCCGGTAGCCAGCGCGGGCAGCGTGCCGAGCAGGCCTTCGGGGTCCCAGGTGCGGCTTTGCTTCCAGAGGTGGGCTTCGCTGAAGACGAGCCGGTCGAGCCAAGCTCCGAGGTTGGTGGTGGGCTCTAGGTTGGCGGGACCAAAGCCGGGCACCGGCACCAACTGCAGCAGTACCGCGTAGCCAAAGAGGAAGGCCGCTACCAGCCCGATTTGCGTGCGCCGGCGGGTATTCAAGAAAATGACGCTGCACCCAAAAAACACCAGCGCAATGCGCTGCAGCACGCCCATGATGCGCACCACCGAAAAGTCAAATTTCGGATAGAGCGACAGCAGCAGCCCCAGCCCAAACAGCACGGCGGCCCGGCGCGCCACGCGGCCCAGCACCGCGCCGGGTGGGTCGCCCCGGCGCTTCACCCCATCCAGGGCGTACACCAGGCTCACGCCCACGATGAAGAGGAAGAAGGGGAAGATGAGGTCGGTAGGGGTGCAGCCGTTCCATTCGGCGTGCTCCAGCGGCGGGTAGATGTGGCCCCAGTCGCCGGGGTTGTTCACCAGAATCATGGCCATCACGGTGAGGCCGCGAAACACGTCGAGGCTGATGAGGCGGCCGGGTTGGGAGGCCTCGGCCAGGGGCAGCGCGCCGGTGGTGTCGAGGGCGGCCTGGGTGGTGGCGTTCATGGCGGGGTGGGGTTTGGATTGGCAAGGTCGGGAAAATTGTCGTGTGGACGCTACGATTCCGCGCGTGCCCTGATGGCGCATGGTGCGGTCGTCAACACGCGCGGACTCGCAGCGTCCCCGCCACGGGTTCACCCCGGAAACGACACTTTGCCCATGCTCACGGCGGGCACCCGCTGGCGGCCCGCGCCAATGGCTACCGGTGTGCCCGCTACGGCCTCGTTGGCCAGCACCGCGAACAGAATGGCTTCTTTGGCATCGCCGGGTACGCCCAGCTCGTCGGTGCGGCCGAAGTGGGTGCCGGAC
>JALYUH010000160.1 GCA_030853985.1 Bacteroidota bacterium
CCGCTTTCGCCGAAGCTGTCGTGCACGGCCACCATTTCCAGGGGCAGGGGCTCTTCGCGGGCCAGCAGCTGGGCGATGCTGTCGCCGAGGCCGCCGTTCATCTGGTGCTCTTCGGCGGTGACCACGCAGCCGGTTTTGCGCACCGAAGCGAGGATGGCCGCCGCATCAAGCGGCTTGATGGTGTGGATGTTAATAATTTCGGCGTTGATGCCTTTCTCGGCCAGGAGCTTGCCGGCGAGCACGGCTTTCCAGACGAGGTGGCCGGTGGCGAAGATGCTTACGTCGGGGCCTTCGTTGAGGACCCAAGCTTTGCCAATTTCGAATTTCTGGTCGGCGGGCGTGAAGTTGGGCACCACGGGGCGGCCGAAACGCAGGTACACGGGGCCTTCGTAGTCGGCGATGGCGATGGTGGCCGCTTTGGTCTGGTTGTAGTCGCAGGGGTTGATGACGGTCATGCCGGGCAGCATTTTCATCAGGCCGAGGTCTTCCAGAATCTGGTGGGTGGCCCCGTCTTCGCCCAGCGTGAGGCCGGCGTGGGAGGCGCAGATTTTCACGTTCTTATTGGAGTACGCAATGCTCTGGCGAATCTGGTCGTATACGCGGCCGGTGCTGAAGTTGGCGAAGGTGCCCGTGAACGGGATTTTGCCGCCAATGGTCATGCCGGCGGCCACGCCCATCATATTGGCCTCGGCAATTCCCACCTGGAAAAACCGCTCGGGGAAAGCCTTTTTGAAGGCGTCCATTTTGAGCGAGCCGGTGAGGTCGGCGCAGAGGGCCACGACGTAGGGATTGGAGGCACCCAGCTCGGCCAGGCCAGCGCCGAAGCCGCTGCGGGTGTCTTTGGATTCGGTATAGGGGAAGTCTTTCATGGGGGAGTTGAGGAGGTTATGTCGTTAGTTGATGAGGGAAAAGGCGCGGCACCCGAAGCGGGCGCGCCAGTGCCATACGGGTTACTTCAGCTTCAGCGAGGCCATCATTTCTTTGGCTGCGGGCTTCCACTGCGCAATGTTCTGGTCAGTGCAGGCAACGGTGCAAATCAACAACTGCCCGTGGAAGTCAGTGAAGAAAATCAGGGTGTACTTCCCGGCCTCGGAATCCAATTCACCGAATTCAATAAATCCCACCTTGCGACCATTCACCGCTTGGATACCATTCCACTTTTCTCTTGCGCCCGTGTACTGGTGCCGATATGTGTAAAGAAGATTATCCTTATCGACCGGCAGTTGCGCTTGCGTGGCCCGGCTGTTCGTAAAGTTCAGCGCCAAGCTGACAGAGCCGTTTTCATTGGTATAAACCAGCGTTGGGCGGCGTCCGGCGGGGTATTTAAGCTTCTCCATGTCCTCCGACATGGCAACAAAGCCTTTGGGAATCTTCAACTCGATTCGGTTACCCATCAGTGCTCTCTTCTCAAGTTCAATTCCGGCCATTCGAAAGGCCAGCAACCCACCGAGCAGCAGCACCACGCTTAATTTCCAGAGCTTCATAGCTAATCAAGTAATACTGACTGTCTGTTGATTACTTCCCAAATATGGCCACTGAAGTCGTTTGCCCGCTTCGAATTGAGAAATTACGCACATCCGTGAACTTGCTCGCATTACTCGTAGACGTACGAAATACCAGCCGGTACGCGCCCGGTTGCATCGGCAGGTTCATTTTGCTACTGCCGCCTTCGGGCAGGCTGTAAATCCAGGTCTGCGATTCGTCGTCGTTCAGTTGGTAAAGGCTGCCGTAGCCTTTGAGGTCGGAGGTGATGTTGAGCGTGCCGGGGGCGGCATAAGTCACGGTTGTTTCCTGGCCCTGCTTGATGCTGAGGCGGCGCACGAGGCGCGGCAGGGTCAGCACTTCCACTTCGTAGTTGCCGGCCAGCAGCTTCTGGCGGCTGCCGAAGTTGCTGGCCGCGATGGTGGCGTGGTCGGGGGTGCGCACCACGGCGCGCATGGTGCCGTAGGGGTTGGGCGAGAGCGGCGGGCTTTGCAGCACGAGCGTGCCCTGCGGCGTTTTGTAGGTGAGCACGTTGGCCTTGCCGGGCGTGATGGCCAGGTTGGCCTGGCGCACCGGCGGCACGGTGTTGATGACGAGGTCGTAGGATTGCAGCGCGTCGATGTCGAGCACGTCGGCCCGGCCCTGGGCGTCACGGTAGTGCACGTAGTTGTACTCGGGCTGGCCGGTCACGTTGTTCACGAAGGTGAGGTTGACGTTGCTTTCCACGGGCTTGCCGGCCGCATCGGTCAGGTTCACGGCGACGGTGGTTTTGCTCAGGGTTTTGGCGATGACGTCGTTCATCACCGTGCGGAAGGTGGCGACCTCGGCGGCGTTGTAATACTGGCCGAGGCATTCGAGCTGCTTGCCGAAATCCCGCTCGGCCCCAATGCCAATCACAAACGGCTTGAGGAACACACGCTTGCGCTGCAGGGCCAGGGAGGCCGCGCAGGGGTCACGGTTGCACGATTCGAGGCCGTCGGTGATGAGCAGCAGCACGTTGCGGGAGGTTTTATCGCTCGGGAAGTCGTTGGCCGACTGCTCCAGCGAGTAAGTGATGGGCGTGTTGCCCTGGGCTTTGAGTTCGGCCAGCTTGCGCTTGATGGCGGCCGCGTTGCGCGGGGCAAAGGGCACTTCGAGGCGCGAGTCCTCGCAGTTCTTGTCGGCGTTGGGAAACTGGTGGCCATACACCCGCAGCGCGATTTCCAGGTTGGGGTAGCTGTTGAGCGAATCCACCATTTTGCTGAGCATGCGCTTGGCCACGTTCCAGCGGGGCTGGCCTTCCCAGGGGGCCATCATCGAGCCCGAAGCATCGAGCAAGAAGAGGATGCGCGTAACCTTGGGCTTTTCGGAAGCGGCATTTTGGGCGGCTCCTACCTTGCTGATTAGTAGGAGAATGAGCAACAACACCGGCCAGACGGAAAACCTCACCCCCCAGCCCCCTCTCTAAAAAAGAGGGGGAGCCAGACGGCTCCAATAACGGGCCGTCAGGCTCCCCCCACTTTTTTGGAGAGGAGGGCCGGGTCCCGGAGGGGTCTCGTGAGGTTGCGCCAGCACGCTTAGTAGTCGGCGTTGGTGCCCACTTTCAACTCCTCCAGGGCCTCGGCGAGCTGCTTGTCGTTGGGTGCCACGCCGTGCCACTTGTGGCCGTCCATCATAAAGTCGACGCCGAAGCCCATTTTCGTGTCCATGATGAACATGATGGGCTTGGCTTTACCGGCAGCGGCGACGCAGTTTTCGAGGCTCGGAATCAGGGCATCGAAGTGGTTGCCATCGCCTTCGATGACGTGCCAGCCAAAGGCTTTGAACTTCGCGCCCACGTCGCCCAGGCCCCCAATCTCGTCGGTCGAGCCGTCGATTTGCTGGCCGTTGCGGTCTACGATGGCGATGAGGTTGTCGATTTTATGGTGCGAGGCGTAGAGGGCGGCCTCCCAGTTCTGGCCTTCCTCCAGCTCGCCGTCGCCCATGAGCACGAATACGCGCTGCTTGTCGCCATTCATCTTTTTAGCCTGGGCGGCCCCGCAGGCCACGCTCAGGCCCTGGCCCAGCGAGCCCGAGGCTACGCGAATGCCCGGCAGGCCCTCGTGGGTGGTGGGGTGGCCCTGCAACCGCGAGTTCAGCTTGCGAAACGTGGCCAGCTCGCTCACCGGGAAGTAGCCCGAACGGGCCAGCACCGAGTACCAGGTGGCCGAAATGTGGCCGTTGGAAAGGAAGAAAATATCCTGGTCCTTGCCGCTCATGTCGAAGGGCTCGGGGTGGTGCTTCATCACCTTGAAGAAGAGGGCCACGAACAAGTCGGTGCAGCCCAGCGAGCCGCCGGGGTGGCCCGAGTTCACGGCGTGCACCATGCGCACGATGTCGCGCCGCACCTGGGCGGCAATTTCCTGGAGCTCGCCGTTAGACTTTTCGGGGTTTTCGACGGTTTTGGCGGTGGTGGTATCGGACATAGGTCAGGAGTTGGGTTCGGAGGGTAAAGGTAAACGAAGCGGCGCGGCCGGGCCAACACAATCAATTGTTCAGCCGCCATTCTTCGGAAACGGCTTTTTCAGCCCTTATTTCAGCAGCTGTGCCGTGTGCTCCTTGGTATCGGGGCGCTTGATGACTTTCTCAATCAGGCCGTTTTCGTCAATCAGAAACGTGGTGCGTACGGTGCCCATGTAGGTTTTGCCGTAGTTTTTCTTTTCCTGCCACACACCGTAGTCCGCCACGATTTTCTTTTCCGTATCAACCAGCAGCGGAAACGGCAGGTCGTACTTGAGGGCAAATTTCTTGTGCGCGGCCTCGCCATCAATGCTCACGCCGATAACCTGGATATTGCTGGCGGTCAGTTCTTCCTGATGGTCGCGCAGGTTACAGGCCTGGGCGGTGCAGCCGGGCGTATCGTCTTTCGGGTAAAAGTAGAGGGCGACTTTCCGGCCGCGGTAGTCGTGCAGAGTGATGGGGTTGCCATCCTGGTCCTGGGCGGTGAAATCGGGGGCGGGCTGGCCGGGTTCGGGGAGCATCGGGTTGGGAGGTGTAGCGCGGACTTTTAGTCCGCGAGTGCGAGTGTAAGGATTCAGTTTCGGGCATTCGCGGACTAAAAGTCCGCGCTACAGGCTCAGCGGAATTACCCGCTCGTTGCCGGCCTGGTCCAGCAGGCGCAGCTCGGCGGGGCCGCGCAGCTTGGGGCCGAGCGTGTCGCCGGGCACGGTGAAGAGCAGGGATTTCTTGTGCTCGAAGCGCAGCAGCCGGAACTGCCCGCCGATGAGCAGGCGGTAATTGGCCAGGCCCGACATATCATCGCCCACCCGAAACTGCAGCTGCCCGCCGGCCCGGCCCGCGAGGCTGCCTTCCGGGGCCTTGGTGTCGGTGAGAATGCGGTAGGAGGCAAACTGCTTAATGACGGCGGTAATCTGGCCGTTTTCATCCCATTTGCCGCCCACGTAGGCCTTGCCGCCGGCCAGCGTGGCCGAATAGATGGCGGTGCGCGGCGGGTCGGCGGGCGGGGTGGCGGGCTTCAGGGTGAGGGTAGCGGCATGGTAGAGCGGCTGCAATGGCGAGCCCACCGTCCAGAAGCCGCTGCCGGTGGCCTCGGGCTTGAAGGCGGTGTTCAGGTAGAGGTTGTCGAACAGGGTTTCGGGGCCGAAAGCCAAGTTGAGGTGGTTGGTGGCGTAGCTGAACTCCTTGCGGGCCGGAATCAGCACCTGCCGGTCGAATTTCTTGGTGATGCTGCCGAATCGTACCGAATCGGGCAGGCCGGCGCGCAGGTCGTAGAGATATACGTTTTGCCCGTTCTGGCAGTAGCTGGGGCGCACTTCGAGGCGGCGGCTGCCGCGCAGCAGCGTCAGGTTGGCGGGCACCGAGTCGGCCGTTTCGGCGGCGGCCACGGCCTTGAGCAGGTTGCGCACCACTTCGTAGCGCAGGGCCGGCTTGCGGGCCACCGCCGGGCCGGTGCGGAAGTAGGCCGGCTGCTCGCCGCGCAGCACCAGGTGCAGGGCCGTCTGGTTGTTGTAGGAATCGGCCAGGATGATGTCGACGTTGTAGATTTTGCCGGCTTCCACGGTCAGGCGGCCCTTGGTGGGGCCGGTGGCGTACATCTGCAGGTCGTTGCCTTCGTCCACCCACAGCTTTTGCAGGGTGCGGCCCTGGGTTTGCTGGTACAGGAAATCGACGAAGTTGGCCACCTGCCGGGTGCCCGTCGGAAACGGTATCGCATCAATCGCATGCTGGTAGAATGGCTTGCCATTCACGGCAATGCTCACCCGCTGAATGCCGTTGCGGTTCCAGGCGTTGTCGAACCTATCGAAACCCTGCACCAGCAGCCCCACCGACCCAAACGCGCTGATGGTATCGGCCCAGGTGGTGGTCACGCCCGGCCCAGGCTGCACTTTCGGCGCAAATAAGGCCTTGGCAAACACCCGGTTCACCCGCGACTCAATGGCCAGCGGCTCCAGCGCGAAGGCTTGCAAAGTAGGCGCAACGTGGTCCTGAATCTCGGGGAAGCCGCCCCATTGCAGCGGGTTATACTGCCGGTCCTGAGCGTCGCGCACTTCCCAGTGCAGGTGCGGGCCGGCCGAGCCGCCGGTATTACCGCTCAACGCCACCAGCTCGCCGCGCTTCACCGGGTATTGGTCCTTCGCAAAAAAGGCCTCCAGCTCGTAGCTCTGCTTGTCGTACTGCCGGCGCAGCAGCTCGGCCGCAAACGCGCCCCGGAACTCGTTGAGGTGGCCGTACACCGTCGTCAGCCCATTGGGGTGGGTGATGTAGAGCACGTTGCCGTAGCCGAACGACGACTGCTTGAGGCGCGACACGTAGCCATCGGCGGCGGCGTACACGGGCTGGTTCACCCCCCCGCCGGTCTTGATATCGAGGCCGCCGTGGAAGTGGTTGGGCCGAATCTCACCCATGCTGCCGGTCAGAAAATTGGGCTTGCCCGGCGCAATTGGAAACAGAAAGTAGCCCGGGGCCACGGTGGGCCGGCCGGCGCTCAGCAGCTCGCTCAGGCGGTGGTCGTGGTCGGATGAGTCGGCCTCCTGGCCACCCACCACCCGCGGGAGGGCCGCCAGCAGCAGCAGCACCAATCCGATAATCAACTTTGCTTTATTCTTCAAAATATCAACTATCAAACTACGGTCATGCTTCGCTACGCCCTGCATGACCGTCTACTGTATGTAAAACTTGCCTGATTCCGCTCCTACCGCACGTTCAACTCCAGCAGCTTCTCCCCTTCCAGGTAGCCGGTTAGCTGGTCGCCCATTTTCACGGGGCCCACGCCGGCGGGCGTGCCGGTGAAAATCAGGTCGCCCATTTTCAGCGAGATGTATTTCGATACGAAGCTGATGATGTTGGCGAATGGGTGCAGCATGAGGCCGGAATTGCCGGTCTGGCGGGTTTCGCCGTTCACTTCGAGGTGAAAATTGATGTTGGCCAGGTCGGCGAAATCGGCCACGGGCCGGAAGGTGGGCGAAATGGGGGCCGAGCCGTCGAAGGCCTTGGCCAGCTCCCAGGGCAGGCCTTTTTTCTTGAGCTCCGCTTGCAGGTCGCGGGCCGTGAAATCGATGCCCAGGCCGATGGCATCGAAGTAGGTGTGGGCAAAGGACTCGTCGATGTGGCGGCCGTTTTTGCTCACGCGCAGCACCAGCTCCAACTCGTGGTGAATATCCTGCGAGAATTCGGGGATGAAAAAAGGCTGGCCGCGCTGTAGCAGCGCAGTTTCGGGCTTCATGAAGATGACGGGCGCGCTGGGCACCTCGTTGTGCAGCTCGGCAATGTGGTCGGCGTAGTTGCGGCCAATGCAAATGATTTTCATAGCGCGGGAATGGGGCCGCGGCGGCCCGGTAGTGAGTAATGCCAAAACTACGGCCCGCAGGCGGCTTGCGGCTGGGTTGGGCGGCATTTTTTCGGCGCGTTGCCAACGGCGAACCAAACATTTTGCTGCCTTGCTGCCGTATAGACGGCGCCGGCCTCCCGTGCCCAGGCCTCCGGGGCGGGGGGCGGCGGCGGCGTTTTCCTCCATCCTTCTCCCCTGTTCTCATGCTCAAGAAAATCACCCTTGTCGCCAGTCTGGCCCTGCTGGGCGCTTGCACTACGGTGCCCATCACCGGCCGCCGCCAGCTTAGCCTCGTCAGCGATACTGAAATCAACACGCTGGCAGCCACGCAGTACCGCGAGGTTATTGCCAAAGGCCCGCTTTCCAGCAACTCGCAGCAGGTGGCCATGGTGCGCACCGTGGGCCAGCGCATTCAGGCGGCCGTGGAGCGCTACTTCCAGCAGCAAAACGCCGCCGACCAGCTGGCCGGCTACCAGTGGGAATTCAACGTGATTCAGGACAAGCAGGAAAATGCCTGGTGCATGCCCGGCGGCAAAGTGGCCGTGTACACCGGCATCCTGCCCATTACGCAGGATGAAAACGGCCTGGCTGTGGTGATGTCGCACGAAATTGCCCACGCCGTAGCCAAGCACGGCTCCGAGCGCATGAGCCAGGGCCTCGTGCAGCAGCTGGGCGGGCAGGCGCTGTCGGCCGCGCTGTCAACTAATAGTGCCGCTACGCAGCAGCTCGCGTTGCAGGCGTTCGGGGTGGGCTCGCAGGTGGGCCTGCTGAAATACGGCCGCAACCAGGAATCGGAAGCCGACCACCTGGGCCTGATTTTCATGGCCATGGCCGGCTACAATCCCGACGGGGCCATCACGTTCTGGCAGCGTATGGACGCGCGCGAAAACCAAGCCTCGCCGCCCGAGTTCCTCTCCACGCACCCCAGCAACGGTACCCGCATCGCCGACATTCAACGCGAGCTACCGGAGGCGCGCAAGTACTACACGGCCCGTTAGTTTAATGAGGAATGGCTAATGGTAAGTAGTTAATGAACAAGCCCTAATCATTAATCACTTACCATTAATCATTAATCCCTTCCCATTAACCATTTACCATTAACCGTTAACCATTCTATAATGAAGCTTCTTCCTCGATTGCTCGGTATGGGCTTGTTGAGCCTGCTGGTGTTACTGCTGGCCATGTCGTGCGAATCGACGAAGCCGTCGACTAACGAGTATGGTAGTCCGAATCGCATGAAGGGGGCGGCCATTGAAGCCCCCGAAAGCCGCCAGATTGTGCATTTCACCGACAGCAGCACCGAATACGTGACGCCCCGTAGCGAGCTGGCGCGGGCCTTCATCCGGCAGTTCAACGACGGCACCGTTATCGATAAGATTCAGGTGCGCAAGGCCCCCACCGAGGGCGGCACAGCCCCGAGCTACTACGTCATCGGCATGGGCCTGCGCAACGGCCAGTTCCGGGCCATGGCGCTGCCCTTGAACAGCGGCGGCGATAACACCTACTACCTCCGCCCCAACGCCGCCCGCTACACCATTACGGGCAGCAATTGCCCCATGTGCTTTTTTAATTTCGAAAACGGCCGCATCGTGGGCACCACCTGCGGCGAGCGCATCAGCGGGGCCACCTGCGATTTGAAGGTAGAAAGCAATAATACGCTCTTCTCCAAAGCCCGATGAATACGCGCAATAAATGGCTGCTCCGGGCCGCCCTCACCGCCTTGGCCCTGCTTATCACGACGGATAAAAAACGGCCCGTCGGGGTGCCCCAGCAACCAAAAAAGCCCGCTGAATAGCGGGCTTTTTTGTGCGGTAATTTCGCTGGCTGTTGATGGAATAACCCGGCCAGCAAAAGTTTACCGCACGATTTCGGCGGCCAGACCGGGCAAATCCAGCCCGTCGAATGTACCTGACGACATGAGCAGCAGGTTGGTGTTGTCCCACGCCTGTTCGCGCAGGAAGGCGGCCAGCTCGGCGCTGTTGGTGATGACTTTGAGGTCGGGCCGCTGGAAAGCTTCGGCCACGGTGGCGGCGGCTAGCGGCGGCAGGCGCTTGTGGGCCAGCACGTGGGGGTTGAAGTACACCACGGCCACGTCGGGCGCGTCGAAGCAGTGCGCATACTGCGGCAGGAAGGCCGGATTGAGGCTGCTGAAGGTGTGCAGCTCCAGGCAGGCCACCAGGCGGCGCTCGGGGAATTGCTTTTTTAGGGCCGTGGCCGTGGCTTTGAGCTTACTGGGCGCGTGGGCGAAATCCTTGTATACCACCGAGGTCGCGCCTTCGCGCACCAGCTCCAGGCGCCGCGCCGCGCCGGGGAACGTGGCCACCGCCCGGAAAAAGTCTTTCCCCTTAATGCCCAGCTGCTTGCACACTTCCTTGGCGGCCGAGATGTTGCGCAGGTTGTGCTCACCAAACACCTGCACGGGCACTTCCTCGTCCTTCTTATTCAGCAAATACGTACGCCCGTCGCGAATGACATTTTCGTGCGGCCCGTAGCCGATGTAGGTAACATCGGGGTTGGTGGGCACGGCAATGAGCTGGGTCTGCTCATCGTCGCGGTCGTAGATGAGCACGCCGGCCTTGGGTGTCATGTCGGCGAAGATGCGGAACTGCTCGCGGTAGATTTCCTCGGTCGGAAACACGTTGATGTGGTCCCAGCTGATGCCCGAAATCACCCCAATGTGGTGCTGGTAGAGGTGAAACTTGGGCCGCCGGTCCACCGGCGACGACAGGTATTCGTCCCCTTCAATGATAATAATCGGGGCGTCATCCGTCAGCTGCACCATCAAATCGAAGCCCGCCAGCTGCGCGCCCACCGCGTAGTCGAACTTGCGGCCGTGGAACCGCAGCACGTGCAGAATACAGGCCGTAATGCTGGTTTTGCCGTGCGAGCCGCCGATGACAATGCGCTGCTTGTCGCGGCTGGCCTCGTAGATGTATTCGGGGAAGGAGTAGATTTTCAGGCCCAGCTGCTGGGCGCGCAGCAGCTCGGGGTTGTCGGGCCGGGCGTGCATGCCCACGATGACGGCTGATAAATTGGGCGTGATGCGGGCCGGGTCCCAGCCCTCCTGGGCGGGCAGCAGGCCGGCGGCGGCGAGGCGGCCTTTGGCGGGCTCAAAAATCTCGTCGTCGGAGCCCGTCACGCGGGCCCCACGGCGGTGCAGGGCCAGCGCTAAGTTGTGCATAATACTGCCGCCCACCGCGATAAGGTGGATGGCTTGGCTGGCACCGACGTTCCGTTCGGGGGGCGGGGCAAGGCTGGTAGTGGGTTCCAAATCGAAAGAGGTTAGGTATCGAATGCGTGTTGTTCGTTGTTCGTCGGGTGGTGGCGGGGCAGAATATTCGGGCGCAGCCAATGCACACGCGGAAACCGACAACGCACAATGAACAACTGACAACCAGAATTATCGGGGCGCGAAAGTACAAAGGTCCGGCCGCCGCCGCCATTCCATAGCCAAAAGAATCGAATTTTCCGCGCCACGATTTCCAGCCGGCCGGGGTTAGCTTTGTGTATAGCGCGGCCGGCCCGGTTTTATTTCCGGGGCCGGCCGTGTTGTCCCCCGCTAGCTCGCTACCTTAGTTACCCCGCTTCCCCTATGCCCGACCAGATGGACGACCGCCTGAAACAATCTGCCGCCCGCGCCAAGGCAGCCTGGAATAATCGGGGCGGCATGGTGGTGCCCCAAAACGCCAGCACCGCCGGCAAGCTGCCGCCCCAGGCCCCCGAGCTCGAAATGGCCGTGCTCGGTGCCCTGATGCTGGAAAAGGATGCTCTCACCTCGGTGATTGACCTGCTCAAGCCCGAGAGCTTCTACAAGGACCAGCACCAGCGCATCTACAAAGCCGTCATTCGGCTCTTCGATAAGTCGGAGCCCATCGACCAGCTCACCGTGGTGCAGGAGCTGCGCGAAATGGGCGAATTAGAGGCCGCCGGCGGCCCCTTCTACGTAGCCAACCTCACGCTGAAAGTGAACTCGGCCGCCAACGTCGAATACCACGCCCGCATCATCACCGAAACCGCCATCAAGCGCGAGCTGATTCGGATTTCGAGCGAAATCCAGCGTGATGCCTACGAGGACACCACCGACGTATTCAAGCTGCTCGACGACACCGAATCGGCCCTGTTCGAAGTGTCGGAATCGAACATCCGCAAGAACTTCGACGACATGCGCAGCCTGATGGGCAAGGCCATCAAGGAACTCGAAGAAAAGAAGAACCAGGCCGATGGCCTGACCGGCGTGCCCACCGGCTTCACCGCCCTGGACCGCGTTACAAGCGGCTGGCAACCCTCTGACCTGGTGATTATTGCGGCCCGGCCCGGCATGGGAAAAACGGCGTTCGTGGTATCGGCCATGCGCAACGCGGCGGTCGATTTCAAGAAGGCGGTGGCCATTTTCTCGCTGGAAATGTCCTCGCTGCAGCTCGTCAATCGTCTGATTTCAGCCGAGGCGGAGCTAGATTCCGAGAAAATCAAGAAAGGCAGCTTGGCCGACCACGAGTGGCAGCAGCTCAACCACAAAATCACGGCCCTCTCGGCCGCCCCCATTTACATTGATGACACGCCGGGCCTGAGCATCCGCGAGCTGCGCACCAAGTGCCGCCGCCTGCGCTCGCAGAAGGACGTGCAGATGATTATCGTCGACTACCTGCAGCTGATGAGCGGCAACACCGACGGCCGCGGCGGCAACCGCGAGCAGGAAATCGCCAGCATTTCGCGGGCCCTCAAAGGCATCGCAAAGGAACTGAACATCCCCGTGCTGGCCCTGTCGCAGCTTTCGCGCTCGGTCGAAACCCGCGGCGGCGACAAGAAGCCGCAGCTGAGTGACCTGCGCGAATCGGGCTCCATCGAGCAGGATGCCGACATGGTAATCTTCCTCTACCGCCCCGAATACTACGGCCTCGACCAAGATGCCGAAGGCAATTCAACGCAGGGCGTGGGCGAAGTTATCATCGCCAAGCACCGGAACGGCTCGCTCGAAACCGTGCAGCTCAAGTTCATCGGCAAGTTCACCAAGTTTGCCGACCTCGACGGCGTGGGCGGCGGCTTCGATAGCGGCTACCAGCCCATGGCCCTGCCCGCCAGCAACTTCGATAGCGAACCCAGCGCCGGCTTCGCCCCCACCACCATCCGGCTGGGCTCAAAGATTAACGAGTCGCCAGTGCCTTTCCCCAAGAGCAACAGCTTCGGCGAGGAGCCGCCGTTTTAACGTGTGATGCAGCCCGAAAACGCAGTAGTAGCCACCGGGGTGCCTTACCGACACCTCTATTCGGCGGGAGGAATCAGGCTGTTGTCGTTGTTTTTCAATACCATTGTGGGTGGGGTGATGGCCTTCCAAAACCTGAAGGATGTCCGGCAGCCCAAAGCTGCCCGCGTCGTTTTGTGGGGCAGCGTTGGCTACACAATCATCGCGCTTTTCTTGATGGTTCGGCTGGCCGGCCCGCCGGCTTCCATCTGGCTCTCATGGACTTTCAACCTACTCGGCGGGCTGGGGCTGGAGGCGTATTGCCACAGGTTTATACCTGATTGGCAAGCGGCTCCATTAAAGAGTAATTTCAAGCCGATTATGCTTTGCCTGGGCATTTTTGGGCTTCTGTTCGGGCTGCTTTTCTCGCTCGCCGGCCACACTAACCGGCCACCAGTATAACCAACGCTTTTATGATGGATGGCATCAGCCTAACTACTCTGGCGCTGCTCTGTTT
>JALYUH010000169.1 GCA_030853985.1 Bacteroidota bacterium
GCCAAACTCGCCGCCCCCGCTTACTTTTAGCCATGGCTACTCGCATTCCTGGTTTTTGGCGCGTCGTACTTGGCAGTTTCTGCTTGATGGGGGCCGCGCCGCGGGCTGGTGGGTCGTTGGCTGGCAGTCTCGCCCGTGGTCAGCAGCTGCCGGCCGCCCCCCGATACAGCCAGGCACAGGTAGCCGGGCAGTTTCTGCGGGAAGTGCTGCGGGCCGAATACGCGGCGGCCTATGGCCGGCTGGCCCCGGAAGTGCGCCGGGCGGTGAGCCCGGCCGCCTTCGAAACCGCCGCCCGGCCACTGTGGAAAGTGGGCCGCCCGGCCGCCCCCCTCGAACTCTACAAGCTGGGCATGCGGCTGGGCGACGGCGGGGCTTCGCGCCTGTTCTACAGCTTCTCCTTCGCCGCCGATTCGGCCCGGCCGCAGCCGTCGGTGCTGTTCGAAGTTACGTTCCGCGACACGGCGGCGCGGGGCGTGCTAGCCTTTGGGCTGGGCCGCGTAGCCCGGCGGGCAGTGCCCAAAAGCAGGCCTGGCGCACATTCGCACCGATAGGGTAGAGCCTCAGTTGATTTTCTTGCCTGCCATAGCCTGCTGAATGGAAATATTCATCACCCGCTCGGCGTAGGGGCGGGTCAGCTCGTCGAGCTCGTCCATGGCTTTCAGAATGGGGTCGCGGTCGGGGCCAGCCAGGGCGGTGCGCACGGTGGCTACCTGGGCTTCGGTGGCGGTCAGCTCTTCGGGGGTCAGGTGCGGGCGGTTTTTGCGCGTGAAGCTGTCGACCTGGTACAGGAGCTGCTCGGCGGCGGTGCGCGCCTCAATCAGCAGCCGGGCGGCCACATCATCTTTCGCATTCAGCAGCGAATCAAGTAGCATTTGCTCCACCTGGTCGTCGGTGAGGCCGTATTGGGGCTTGATTTCGACCTGCTGGCGCGTATTCGAGCGCAGCTCGATGGCTTCCACCTGCAGAATTCCATCGGCATTCAGCAGGAAATTCACATCGACTTTGGGCAGGCCGGCGGGCATGGCGGGCAGGCCGGTGAGGGTGAACTCACCCAGCTTGCGGTTCTGGCTCACCAAGTCGCGCTCGCCCTGGTACACACCAATTTTCAGGTTCACCTGCCCGTCCACACTCGTGGTGTATTGCCGCCCGGCTTTGGTCGGAATCTTCGAGTTGCGCGGGATAATGGGGTCCATCAGCCCGCCCAGCGTTTCGATGCCCAACGTGAGCGGCGTTACGTCCAGCAGTAGCACGTCGCGCCGGTTACCGGCCAGGATATCGGCCTGAATGGCCGCGCCCAGCGCCACCACCTCATCTGGGTTCAGCGAGTTATTGGCCGGCTGCCCGAAAAATTTCGACACCTCGTCGTACACCAGCGGCACCCGCGTCGAGCCGCCCACCAGCAGCACGGCATCGAGTTGGGGGACTTGAAGACTTGGGAACTTGGGGTCTTGGTTATTGGCTGGCATACTTGGCAATCCGGCATCGGCCACGGCCTGACGGCAGGCGGCAATGGTGCGCGCCACCAGCGGCCGGATGAGGTCATCGAACTCGGCGCGAGTCAACGTCACCGTCGTGTTCTGCCCGCTTTCGTCGGTGAGGTGGGTGGTGAAGTCGTCGTGCTGACTGAGGTATTTCTTGGCCATTTCGGCGGCCAGGCGCAGCTGCTGCTGCAAGTGCGGGTTGGTTTGGAAAGCGGCGGGCAGGCCGAAAGTGGCCGTCCAGTGGTCCGCCACGGCGCGGTCGAGGTCGTCGCCACCTAGGTAGGTATCGCCATTAGTGCTCAGCACCTCAAAAATGCCCTGCTGAATGCGCAGAATGCTGATGTCGAAAGTGCCGCCGCCGAGGTCGTACACGGCCACGGTTTTTTCCTCGTCGGGGCTCAGGCCGATGCCGTAGGCCAAGGCGGCAGCGGTGGGCTCGTTCACAATGCGTAGTACCTCCAGCCCGGCCAGGCGGCCGGCATCGCGGGTAGCCTGGCGCTGCGAATCGTTGAAATAAGCCGGTACCGTAATCACGGCACGGTTCACGGGCGTTTTCAGGGCGTGCTCGGCGCGGGCGCGTAGCTCGCGCAGGATGTCGGCCGACAGCTCGATGGGAGAATAGAACCGGTCCTCGACCCGGATTTTCACCAGCCCCTCGGCATTGTCGTCAATCACCTTGTAGCCCAACTGGCCGGCGTGGGCGCCCAAGTCGCGGTAGCTTTTGCCCAGCAGGCGCTTCACCGAATAAATGGTGCGGGCCGGGTCGCTCAGCAGGAATTCCTGCGCCTCATGGCCCACCACGGGCGCGGCCCCGGTGGCCGGAAAATGCACGATGGAAGGCACGATGGTGCCCCGACCCAGGTCGTTGATGGCGGCTGGCTGGCGGGTTTCCGGGTGCACGTAGGCCACCAGGCTGTTGGTGGTGCCGAGGTCGATGCCCACAATGAGCTCTTCCTGCTGGAGGCTGCCGGTGGCAAGGTTAATAGCTACAGTAGCCATATAGTCACGGGGCCGCTCTTGCGAAAAGCCCGAAAAGTGTAAGAAAAATAATATGCCGAAGCGCGCCACAAAAGTAGCGGCTAAATAGCCCGGCAGTAGTGTGCGTGGCCTTTGCCGGCCGCGCAATTAAGAAAGCCGAAATTTTATGTGCGAAATCTTGAAAATTTTCAAACCGGAAAGCCGGTTTCCCGCGTAAGCAATAAAACCGAAACGAATTCATTCAAAATCATCAACACGCTTGCTAAACAGCAGCTGCCTGCTTGGCTAAGTGTGATTTTTTCAATTTCATTTCACCCCCAAACCCCCACTTTCCCAATTTTATGAAGAACCTACTTACTCGTCCCCTTTTCCAGGCTGCGTTGCTCGCAACTGCGGCAGGCGGAGTGGTGGCCTTGAGCGGCCAGCACAACAAGCTGGAGGCCTCGAGCCACCGCGAAGCACCCCTCATTGCCGACGACCCGCTGGCCGACAACACCGACCTGTATGTGTTTCGCTCGCCCGATGCGGCTGCTAATGATGCCAATGCCACCGCTACCATCATAGCCAATTATATTCCGTTTGAGTTGCCCCAGGGCGGCCCCAACTTCAATACCTTCGGCGAGAATATTCGTTACGAAATCCACGTCAAAAACAACCCGGCCACCACGGGCGACGACATTACGTACCGCTTCACGTTCACCCGCGCCAACCAGGACCCGACGACCTTTTTCCGGGTGCGGCTGGGCATGGAAAACCTGAAGACCACCTATAAGCTGGAGCAGAGCATTGCGGGCGCTGCCTTCACTACGCTCATTGCCGCCGGGCAGGTGCCGGCTCCCAACATCGGGCCAACGTCTATCACCAACGCCACGGCGGGTCTAGGCAAAGCCAACTATCAGGCCTATCTGGAAAGCACTATCCAGACGGCTGGCGGTGTTAACCCGCCCATCAAGGTCTATTGCGGCCCGACCGATGACGCTTTCTTCACCGACCTAGGTGCTATTTTCGACTTGGGTGGTGTGCGCTCGGCCACTGCGGCCCGCGACGGCTTGGCCCGTAAGAACGTGCATAGCATCGTGATGCAGGTTCCAGTGTCGGCTCTGGTGCGCGTTGGTGCGCCAGCCCTGACCACTGCTACTGTTCCGCTGGCGGGTACGCCCGCTGTAGGTACTACGCCGGCTTCGCCCGTTTCGCCTTTCACCATTGGCGTGTGGGCTTCGGCCAGTCGCCTGTCAATTCGTACCATCAACGCCGATGGCACCCGTGCTGAAACTGGTAACTACGTGCAGGTTTCGCGCATAGGTATGCCGCTTACCAACGAGGTTATTCAGCCCGTTGGCATGAAGGATGCCTGGAACACTGGTACGCCATTTGGAGTGCCTACGCCAGCTGCCGGTTCGGCGCAGGCTATGTTCGAAGCCAACCTGAAAAACCCGGAGCTCGGCCTGTATATGGCTGACAACGTGCCTATGAACGGCGCGGCCCCCAAGCCTGCAAACCAGACTTACTACGGTGAGGCAGTACCCGGCTTCAAGCCGCTGCGCATCCAAACCAAGTCGCTGGCTGGCTTGCTGCCCGCACCTTTCGCGGCTGGTTTCGACTTCCGCAACGGTGCACCCGGCCTGGCTCCGCTGCTCAATAACTCCCTGACCGCAAATACGGCGCTGGCCTCTTTTGCCAATGGGGGCTTTGGTGAGTACTTGCTCAACAATGGTACTTCGGGTTCGCCGCGCTCGGTTGACTTGCTGCCCCTCTTCCACACGGGTGTTCCTAACCTGCCTCCTTACCAGTTGGCGACCGGCAAAACCGGTGGCAACCCGCTGACGGCTGGCAAGCCTTTCATCAATAACTTCCTGCCGACTTTCGGTGACATGCTGCGTATCAACCTCGCAGTGGCACCTACCTCGCGTACTTCGACCGATTTCAACTCGCGCGGTCTGGTGTATGCTGCGGTACTGGGTCTGACCGACTCGCGCTACACCGCTAGCGGTGCCAACTACATTGCCATCCCGAACATGGACGGCTTCCCGAACGGCCGTCGCCTCGAAGATGACGTAACCCGCATTGAGTTGGAAGCAGTGGGTGGTGTAGTGCTGGCGGCCATCGGCCTCTGGTACGACGACTACGCTGTGGGCGGTGCCAACCCGGTAACCACGCAGCTGACCAACGTGTTGGGCTTCACCACCAACGTGGAGAAGAACGACACCACGTTCCGCACTACCTTCCCTTACGCCCAGACGCCCTGGAGTGGTACCACTGCCCAGCGCGTCGCTTTGGCGCAGCGCTCCAGCGGTCTCGGCCTGTCGCCGAACCAGACCAAGGCTCAAGCCTATCCCAACCCCTTCCTCGACCGTACCACGCTGCGCTTTGATTTGCCCGCCAAGGGCAACATGACGCTCGTTATCACGGACGTAATGGGTCGCAAGGTGGCAACCATCGCCAAGGACAAGAGCTTCGGCCAGGGTGTAAATGAACTGACCTGGCAGCCCGGCCGCGACGTAGTGCCCGGCCAGTACGTGGGCACGCTATACAACGGCAAAACCGTGGTGCAGTCGGTGCGCATCGAGCGCCAGTAGTTTCTGCGGCTAGTTAACTGAAAAGAACCGTCGTTGAGTCCTTCCCGGACCCGACGACGGTTCTTTTTTTGTTGCGATGTACCTTTAATTATCTTTCCATTCTTTTATTTCGCATTGCGTTGAAAAAGTATCTGTACCCGATTTTATTAGTGGTTTTCGGTGGATTAGCAGCGGCCATTTTTCTGTTCAAAAAACCGGCTGTACTCACGCCCGCAATCCGCGAGCGAACGGGCAACTTGGCCGCCGGCAAGGAATGGCTGAACACCAAAGCCGCCATGGAAGGCCTGCTGGCGAAATTGCGCACCAATCCCAACGACCAAAAAAGCCGCCTGCTATTGGCCCAGGCCTACATGCAGGAAGCCCGCATAACCGGCAACCACCCCTATTACGACGGGGCAGCTATGGAACTGCTGGAGCAGGTACTAAGGGACTCGCCCGAGAACTTTGAGGCGCTTTGCTGCAAGGCTTCGCTCTGCCTCACCCAGCACCATTTTGCGCAAGGCTTGGGCCTGGCCGAGCAGGCCGTGAAGCTTAATCCAAATAACGGCTTCGTGTATGGCCTGCTGACCGATGCCAACGTGGAGATGGGCCACTATGCGGAGGCTATTAAGATGGCCGACAAAATGAATACCGTGCGCCCCGACTTGACGGCGTATGCCCGCGTGAGCTACTTGCGCGAGATTTATGGCGACATGCCAGGGGCCATTCAGGCCATGGACATGGCTGTGAAGGCGGGATACATCGGCCTGGAGCAAACCGAATGGACGCGCGTAGCGCTAGCCCACCTCTACGAAGTGAGCGGCGACACTGCCAAAGCCCGGGGATACTACCAGATGGCACTGGATGCCCGCCCCGGCTACGCCTACGCGCTAGCCGGCCTGGGCCGCATGGCGGCGGCCCGCAAGGATTTCCCGCGCGCCATCAAGCTGTATCAGGAGGCCCGCATTACGGTGAAGGACTATGCCTTTGCCGATGAGCTGACGGACCTGTACCGCCTGAACAGCCAGCCCGCCGAGGCTGACAAGATGGCCGCAGAATCCATTGACATGCTGGCCAGCGCTGCTACCGAGGCCGACAACAACGAGCAGATGGGCCATTACGCTGACCGCGAGCTGGCCTATGCCTACCTGAAAACCAACGAACTGGATAAGGCAATGGAGCACGCCAAAATTGAGTACGACCGCCGCCCCGACAACATCGACGTGAACGAGACGATGGCTTGGGTGCTCTATAAGCGCGGCCAGTATGCCGAGGCGCAGAAATACATGCAGGTGGCCCGCCGCACCGGCTCGAAAAACCCCGTGCTATTAGGCCGCGCCGGTCTCATTCTCACCAAATTGGGCAAAACGACCGAGGGCGAAGCGCTGATTGAAAATTCGCTCAAAACGGCTCCCTACCTCAACCCCGAAATAGCGGCCGAGGGCAGAAAGATGCTGGCGGTTCGCTAGGCAGTAGGTGGTAGTGAGTATGCAGACCCCAACGAAAAGCCTTGGCCAGTTGCGTCGCGGGAGCCTGCCGCGCCGTGCCCTGGTGGCCCTGCCGCTGCTGGTGCTGCTGGCGCTGCCGGCCGCCGCGCACGTCCTCAACACGGACTTGAGCAAGCTCTCGCGCACCGAGATTTTCTGGACCTACCTGCAACTGGGCTTCACGCACATTATTCCGCTGGGGTTCGACCATATTCTGTTCATTATTAGCCTCTACATTCTGGAACCGCGCCTCAAGCCGGTGCTGATGCAGGCCACGGCGTTCACGGTGGCGCACTCCATCACGCTGGGGCTGGCCATGTACGGGTTCATTCAGCCGCCCTCGGCCGTTATTGAGCCCATTATTGCGCTATCCATCCTGTTCGTGGCCATCGAAAACATCATCACCGACAAGCTGAACCCGTGGCGGCTGGTTATCGTGTTCGGTTTCGGGCTGGTACATGGAATGGGGTTTGCCAGCGCCCTCACGGGGTTGGGACTGCCGCAGAAGGACTATTTCGGCTCGCTCATCTCCTTCAATGTGGGCGTGGAGCTGGGCCAGGTTTCGGTGATACTGCTGTGCTGGGCGCTGGTGGGCCGCTGGGCGGCCAATAAAAGCTGGTACAAGCAGCGGGTTGTAATTCCGGTGTCGGTGGTTATCGGCCTGATTGCGGCTTACTGGACCGTAGAGCGCGTGTTTTTTGCCTGAATAATTAATCTGCTACTGTTACACCCCTATCGGGGCTTTCTGCCGTACATTGCGGGCATCCCGGCCCCATTCGCCCCATGATTTTACGCCAATACTTCACGCTGCTGCTGCTGCTCAACTACCTGCTGGTGGTGGGGGCGGGCCTCGTGGAGCGTCCGGCGCGGGTGATTGACCGGCCCTTTGCCTACGTTCACAGCCACAACTGCCAGCTAATGCACACCCTGCGCCTGGCTTGTTTCGACGACTGCAACGGCGTGCAGTACACGGTGCAGAAAAACGGCGAGCGGCTGCCGTTGCAGCAGCTGCTCAGCACCTTTAAGGGGCTGGACAGCCACTGCCTGACGGATGTGCGCGTGGTGTTCAAGCGGCCGGTTTTTGGGGTTGCCGTGGCCCGGTGGGCGGCCCGCGTGGTGGCCGTGCCCGTGGGCTACCGGGGCCAGATTGAGTTGCCGCCCCGTCGGGGATAAGTTGATTGTAGGCTGCGATTGGGTGCAATTCCCACGATAGCCGCCGCGAAGGGCTGCCGATAAGCAGCCACGCCACTTCATCTTATTCAACTATCCGACGCGACCTATTGGGCTATTTGCTCGGGCGCGTTCAACTCCCCACTCCATGATTTTCCGGGCCAATTCTCTCCAACCCGTAGCGGGCGCTACGGGCGTTGCTTCTCGTGTGCAGCTGCCCATGGCGGGCCGCATTGCCATTTCTTTGTTCGATACGGGCGGTAGCCGCGCATTGCCGGCCCGCCCCGATGCGGGGCGCCGCGAGCAGCCGCGCGGGCACCTGGGCCAGCAGCGCACCCAGCACCAGGTGCAGTGCCGTGCCAACTGCATGAACAAGGCCAACTTCTAGTCGGCACCCTTTCCTATCATTCAAACCAGCCAATGGTGAGTGGCACTACGGTGCCGCCCTCCATTGGCCTTGATACCGACTAGATGAAACAATTTCTTACTACATCATTCGCCTGGGGGCTATTTATCGGACTGTTTTCACTTACGCCGACCGCCTGGGCGCAGGGCTCGGGCACGTTGCGCGGCACTGTGGCCGACTCCCTCTCGGGCCAGCCGCTGGCAGGCGTGAGCGTGGGCCTGCAAGGCCAGCCCGGCGGCACTGCCACCGATGCGCTGGGCAACTTCCGCCTGAGTAACCTGACGCCCGGCAGCTACTCGCTGCGCGTGGGGGCGCTGGGCTACCGCGCCCAGACCATGCCCGTAACGGTAGCTGCCGGCGAAACCCCGCGCCTAGCCGTGCGCATGGCCACTACCGTGCTCAGTTTGGCCGAGGTAACCGTGAGCCAGCCCCGCGACCCCAACCAGAGCCTGGCCGCCATCTCGCACATCGACCAGCTGCTGCGGCCCGTGAACTCGGCCCAGGATTTACTGCGCCTCGTGCCGGGCCTGTTCATTGCCCAGCACGCGGGCGGCGGCAAGGCCGAGCAGATATTCCTGCGCGGCTTCGATTGTGACCACGGCACCGACTTTGCGGTAAGCATCGACGGCATGCCGGTGAACATGGTGAGCCACGCCCACGGCCAGGGCTACGCCGACTTCCACTTTGTGATACCCGAAACGGTGGAGCAGCTGAAGGTGTACAAAGGCCCGTACACGGCCCGGTTTGGTGATTTTGCCACTTCCGGGGCGGGCGAGTTTCTCACTAAGACGCGGCTGGAGCACAGCCAGGTGAAGCTGGAGCTGGGCCAGTTCGATACTCGCCGGGCCCTGGTGATGCTGGACTTGCTGGGCCAGAATCGTCACCTGTTCAGCAAGCGGCCGGAAAGCGCCTACGTGGCCGCCGAGTACTACTTCACCAATTCCTATTTCGACGCGGCTCAGCACTTCAAGCGCTTTAACGGCATCGCCAAGTACACTGGCCAGCTTTCGGACAAAACCTCGCTCACGCTAATGGGCTCCCACTTTACCTCGAACTGGGACGCCAGCGGGCAGATACCCGACCGGGGCATCCGGGAAGGGGTTATCTCGCGGTTTGGCAGCATCGACAACAGCGAGGGTGGCCGCACGAGCCGCACCAACGCCTCGGCCATTTTGACCACGGCGCTGCCCCACGATGCCGTACTGCGCCAGCAGGCATACTATTCGAAATACGACTTCAGCCTGTTTTCCAACTTCACCTTTTTTCTGAACGACCCGGTGAACGGCGACGAAATCAACCAGACCGACGACCGGCATATCCTGGGCTACACGGCCACCTACGACCGGGACACGCAGCTGGGGACCCGCACCCTGCACACCACCCTGGGCCTGGGCACCCGCAACGACTTCTCTTACCTCAACCTGTTTCACGCCGCCAAGCGGCAGATTCTGGATACCACCACCACGGGCCGCCTCTACGAGCGCAACCTCAACGCCTACCTCGACGAAACCCTGACCCTGACCGACCGCCTCACGGTAAACGCCGCCGTACGGGCCGACGTGTTCACGTTCGACTTCCGGGGACTGCTCGCCGATACGGCCCGAGCCTTGCAGCCGCTGCGGGGCCGCGTGAGCCACGCCCTGGTGTCGCCCAAGCTGAACCTCTACTACCAGCTCTCCCAAAACGTGCAGCTGTTTGCCCGTTCCGGCTTCGGGTTTCACTCCAACGATGCCCGCGCCGTGGTGCGCGATGCGAACGCCTCGGTGCTGCCCCGGGCTTTGGGCTACGAAGTGGGCAGCACGTTCAAGCCCGTGCCGAGCATAGTGGTGAACGCGGCGCTGTGGGCGCTGCACCTGCAGGATGAACTCGTGTACGTGGGCGACGACGGCCAGACTGAAAGCACCGGCCCCACCCAGCGCTACGGCCTCGACCTGGCTGCCCGCTACCAGCTCACCCAACGCCTGTTTCTGGATTTGGATGTGAACTACAACCACGGTCGGCAGCTTGACGCCCCCGCAGGAGCCAACTACATTCCGCTGGCCCCCACCTTCACCAGCATTGGGGGCATCACCTACAAGCAGCCCAACGGCTTTAGCGCCAGCCTGCGCTACCGGGGCATCGACAGCCGCCCGGCCAACGACGACGGCAGCATCACGGCCCGGGGCTACTTCCTCCTCGACGCCGTGGCCAGCTACACCCGGCGGCGCTTCCAGGTGGGAGCCACGGCCGAAAACCTGCTCAACGTGCAGTGGAACCAGGCGCAATTCGCCACCGAAACCCGCCTGCGCACCGAGCCGCTGGGCACGTCGGTCGACGAGCTACACTTCACACCCGGCACGCCTTTTTATGCCAAGCTGAACGTAAGCGTGTTTTTCTAGCGGGTCCCCCCCCGCGTTAACCTCACCCCCTGACCCCCTCTCCAAAAAAGAGGGGGAACCGGTAATGCTGCAATTGAGTGTTGAGTGATTTAAAAAAGAAAAGCCTGCTTTTGAGCAGGCTTTTCTTTTTTTTTAAAATTCGTTTGGTCAGAGCTGGTTTCCCTCTTTTTTGGAGAAGGGGTCAGGGGGTGAGGTTACAGCACCGCCACCTTCTGGCTCACGTGAAACTCGGGCACGCTCAACTGATAAATGCCGGCCGGTAATACATGCTTCACGCCCAGGCGCAGCTCGTTCGAGCCGTGGTAGAGGCGCACGGTTTCCTGGTGCACCAGGCGGCCGGTCAGGTCGTGCAGCTGCACGGTGGCGGCCTGCTCGCGGTTGGCGGTAATCACCACGTCGATGCGGTCGGCGGCCGTCGGGTTGGGGTACACCAGCACTTCGGCGGTGGCGGCCTCCTGGGCCGTGGCCAGCACGTTGGCATCGCGGCGGCCGGTCATGGCTCCGGTTACCACGGTGGGGGCAGTGTAGGTGGCCTTCACGAAGGCCCCCTGGCTGGGGTTGGCGGTGCTGGCATTTTTGGCTTTCAGCGTGTACCAGCCCTCGGTGGTGGGCGTGTAGGTGCCCGTGAGGGTGCCGGTGCCGGTCTTGCTGCTCACCACGGTACCGGCGCTATTCACCACGGCCACCGTCAGGCTGCGCGTGGCATCGACGGGAAAAAGGGTGTAGGTAATGCTTTTGTTGGCGGCGTTGTAGATGCGGCCGGCCGTGCGGTAGGCCGTGGAGGCGGCCGGCAATGCGCCGCTCTGCATCAGGCTGCGGCTGTCGGAGTCGCCGAGGTCGTTGGCTAGCTCCCACTCCTGGGTGGTGGCCAGGGCCGGGCGGGTGTAGCCGGTCACGGCGTTGGTGGGGGCCCACACCGAGTAGCCGCGGCGGCCGCTGGCCGCCGTGCCATTGCACGGCGGCGTATTGATGGCTACGGTTTGCGAGGCACTCACCGTGACGGTGGTGGTACCGTTGGCCCCGGAATAGTCCTTCAGCACGGTACCGGGCGCGAAATCGCAGCTTACCGTGTTGTTCTGCCAAGTGGTGAAGTTGTCGTTGATGCCGATGAGGGCCTTCGTGCTGCGCTCAATTACGAGGTGGTCGGCGGCCTGCCAGCGCACCTTGTACGCGCCATCCTTGAAATGCAGATTCTGGTGGCACCACACGAGGTTCACGAGGTCGTCGCGGGTGGGCAGGTCCGCGGTGCTTTTGGGGCTGTGGCTGTAGCGCTTGCCGGTGTTGCCCACGTTGAACACGTCCTCAAAAAACAGCATCGGCGAGCCATCCATGGCCAGCGCGGCGGCATATACGGCCGAGAGGCGCGGGTCGAACGGGTCGATGTGCGGGGCCAGCTCCGAGCCGGTGTTCCAGCCCGTATAGTTGCCGGTAGCGTCCACCTGGGGCCGCATCGTGTCGTGGTTGTTCACGAAGGGCACCGTGCGGTGCACGTAGGTCCCGCCGATGTTCACCACCCGCGTGCCCTGCTGGTAGCCGGGTAGCGTGCCGATATCGAAGCTGCCGCCCTGGCTTACTACCTGGTACAGGCCGTTGCGCAGCGAAAAGTCGAACGTGCCGGCGCGGTTGTTCACGTTGGCCACCCAGCCATCCATCTGGCTCGACGAGCCTACCCACTCGCCCACGGCGTACATGGTAGCGCCGCCGCTGGCCCAGCCGGCGTTAGTCTGCAAATTATACAGGAAATCTTCGGAGGCGAAGTCCGGAAAGTGCTTCACGGCATCCATCCGCACGCCATCGAAGCCCACTTGCTT
>JALYUH010000170.1 GCA_030853985.1 Bacteroidota bacterium
ATTTTAGCGCTACCGCAAAAGGTGCAGCCGTAGCTGGCACCGCTGGTGCCATGGTAGGCCGCGCCGTCGATGGCGTACAGAATACTGCTGATAGCGCCGCCCACGCCGTAACCGGCGAGCCTTACCGCGATGGCAGCACGATGAGCGGCATGTTCCGCGACCGCAGCAGCGCCGAGAAAGCTTATGAGTCGATGCATTCGCGCGGTTATGGTAAGGACGATGTTAACCTGCTGATGTCGGATGACACGCGCAAAACGCATTTCGGCGATGATTCCGCACACACTGAACTGGGCGACAAAGCCATGGAAGGTGCAGGCGTAGGCTCGGCCATTGGTGGCACGGCTGGCGCAATCATTGGCGCTATTGCAGCCATTGGTACTTCGATAGCATTGCCCGGTCTGGGCCTCATCATTGCTGGTCCGTTGGCCGCTGCCCTGGCAGGTGCCGGTGCCGGTGGCCTTACGGGTGGCTTGGTAGGTGCACTAGTGGGCTCGGGCATTCCCGAGGAGCATGCTGCTGAGTACGAAAGCGGCATCAAAGATGGTGGTATTGTCATGGGCGTGAAGCCCCGCAACGCCGAGGATGCCAAATATTTTGAAGATGAGTTCCGTCGTAACAACGGCGACAAAATCTACAAGTACTAGACTGGTCGCAGGTTTCGGCCTGCTAGTCATTGAAAAAGCCTTTCCCGTCCGGGAAAGGCTTTTTTGTTGCAACCTTCGTCCGGTGCCGCGGGTTTGTAGCAGCATGGTAGCTGCTGGCCGGGCCGGGCACCCGTTGTTTTGGCAAAGGCATTTTGGCGGCAAGCCGGGCGGTGCCCGGGCAGCCTGGCTGGCTCCGTATCTTTGGTTTTCATTCCGCTTTTTATTATTTGCTGATGTCTTCTCCCCGCTTGAAGGTGGGGCTGTACGCCTTTTTGGTGGCAGCCGTGTTTGTTCTGGCCTCGTACCGCCTGCTCCGCCGGGCCGATTCGACGGTGCCAACGAAAGACCAGGTCCTGATTGGGACAATGCTGCAAGGCCTCTCGGCGGCCCATTACCAACCCGAAAAAGTAGATGACAACTTCTCGAAGCGCGTTTTCGACCTTTATCTGAAGCACCTCGACTACCGCAAGCAGTTTCTGCTAGCAACCGATGTGGACCAGCTGCGCCGCTACCAGACCCAGATTGACGACGAGGTGAAGAATGGTACGCACGAGTTTCTCGACCTCAGTACCAAGCTGATGGCCGACCGCACCAAGGATATGCAAGGTTTGTACCGTGAGATTCTGGCTAAGCCATTTGATTTCACGAAGGAAGAAACGTTTCAGACGGATTTCGAAAAAGCCCCTTTTCCGGCCGACAAGGCAGCTCAGCGCGAGTTGTGGCGCAAGCTGCTGAAGTACGAAACCCTGAGCCGGGTATCGGAAATGATGGAGGCGCAGGAAAAGGCCAAAGAAGCCAAGCCCAGCGCGGCTACTACTGCGCCGGCGGCCGCCAATGCCGCGGCCCCTACTACCGCCGAGCCCGTGCGGACCCCCGCCGAGATGGAAGCCGAGGCCCGCAAGCGCGTGCTGAAGTACTACGATGAGCAGTTTGCCGATATGGGCGAAACAGATGCCAACGAGCGGCTGGCCATCTACGCCAACACCATTGCCAACACCTACGACCCGCACACCGAATACTTTGCGCCCCAGGCCAAGGAGGATTTCGACTATGAAATGACGGGCCGCTTTGAAGGCATTGGGGCAACGCTAAAGGAGAAGGACGGCCTTATTTATATTGAGGAAATCATTCCGGGCTCGGCCTCGGCGCGGCAGGGCGAGCTGAAGAAGGGCGATGCCATTCTGCGCGTGGCGCAGGGGGCCGCCGAGCCGGTGAGCGTGGAAGGCTGGCACACGGCCAAAGCAGTGCCGCTGATTAAGGGCAAAAAAGGCTCGGAAGTGCGCCTGACGGTGAAAAAGCCCGACGGCAGCACCAAAATTGTGGCCATTATCCGCGATGTAGTGGTAATCGATGAAAAATATGCCCAGTCATCGGTCATTACTGACAAGGGCCAGAAGATTGGCTACCTGCGCTTGCCCAGCTTCTATGCCGACTTTTCGGACACGGGCGGGCGTAGCTCATCCGATGACGTGAAGAAGGAACTGGCCAAGCTGAACGCCGAAGGCGTGAAAGGCGTGGTGATGGACCTGCGCTTCAATGGCGGCGGCTCGCTGAGTGATGCCGTATCAATGGCGGGCTTATTTATGCCCAGCGGCCCAATGGTGCAGGTGCGCGATGGCCAGGGCCACACCCAGGTGCTAACCGACAACGACCCCCGCGTGCAGTACAGCGGCCCGGTGGTGCTACTGGTGAATAAATACAGCGCTTCAGCTTCGGAAATTCTGGCCGCCGCTATTCAGGATTACCACCGCGGCGTGATTATGGGCTCGACCAGCACGTATGGCAAGGGCACGGTGCAACGCATCTTCGACTTGGATGAGGCATTGCCCTCGGAATTGAACAGCGTGAAGCCCATTGGCTCGCTGAAGCTGACGACCCAGAAATTTTACCGCGTAAACGGCGGCTCCACGCAGTTTAAGGGCGTGGTATCGGACATTGTGGTGCCCGACCTGTACTCTTACCTCGATGAGGGTGAGAAGGAATCGGACTACCCCCTGAAGTGGGATGAGATTCAGCCCGCCCGCTACCGCGCCTGGGATTCGGCCCCGGCGCTGGACAAGCTGCGCGCCAATAGCAAGGCCCGCATTGCCACCAATGCTAGTTTTAAGGTGATGGATGAGATGGTGAGGAGCATGCGCAAGCGCAAAAGCGAAACGGTGGTTTCGCTGAAATTAGATACTTATCGCACCGAGCAGAAGCAAGCCAAGGTCATTTCGGACCGTTATGAAGCGGCCCAGAAAACCACTACCGACCTGGCTTTCTCGCCGCTCTCGGCCGATGTGCGGGCCGTGAATGGCGATACGGTAAAAATCAACCGGGCCTCCCGCTTCACTCGGGGTCTGAAGAAGGACATTACCATTGGTGAGGCCGTAGCCGTGATTCAGGATGAGTTGAAGTAGATGCCAGCCCGATGGCAGCGCCGTTACTACTAGTTTGACCCGTGAACAGATAAGCCCCCGCCTCGATTGAGACGGGGGCTTTTTTGCGTTATTTTGAATTCGTTAACTGCATTAGCAAACAGCCTTTGCCAAACCACTTGCAAACCACGCATAAAAATACGGTCAACTACTTGATAATCATTAATAAAATGGTTAGTAAAATTTGTCAAAATAATTAGTATTCGTGCAACTAAAAACTGCCCGCATACTGTTTGTTTAGCATGACGACTCAAGAGGAAACCCGCATCATTCCGCTCCACCCATCGGCAGTTGTTATTGCCGAGGAGCCTAACCAGAAGCTGGCTGACGAAACTTGGCGCAAATCGATTCCGGCGCAGGTTTTCCTCAACTACTTCTTTGCCATCAACTACCATATTCAGGAAAATGACGACGCCCTGGGCGGCCTGCAGAACCTGCCGTTTTTCCGTAGCCACGCGGCCGAGCTGGGCGAAGCCGATGTGACGGCCCTGACCAAGCTGCTGCACACCAGTTGGAGCACCGAGTACGCGTTGCGCGCTACGGCCGAGCTGGGCGATGACAACTTCCTGCGCAACGCGCTGCACTGGACGTTTCCACAGGCCTATCACGCCATTTGGTCGGGTTTGCAGGCGTTTCTGTACACGACGGGCGTGCGCTCGAACAACGGCCAGCTGCTGCGCCGCGAGGTGGGCCGGCTGGTCGTAAAGAATGCCTATCCGCGGCCGGTGTCGTTTTATGCGGCCGGCGCTTATGGCGATTTCAGCATCCATCGGCTACCGCTGGCAGGCTACAAGGCTGGGCTGCACATTGCCAGCCAGGAAATTGACGCGCAGGCGCAGGTGGGCCAGTTTCTGCGTACCACGCGCAAAATGAAGGCGCAGTGGACCCGCGCGCAGGTTCAAACCACCCCCAACACGGCCATTCGCAGCCAGAAAACCGGCCGCCCGCTGGACAAGTGGACGGCAGCCCACTGGCAGCAAATTACCTGGCGCTTGGGCTACACCACCATCTTCGACCTGCTGGGCCGCCTGCGCATCTCGCAGACCAGCCGTGAGATTGAGCGCTACGTGGAAGCCGACATCGACTTCCGCCTGTTTCACACCTCGCTGCTGAATATTGTGAGCTACCTCAACGGCGTACACGAAACTTACGTGGCCAAGGCCCTGGGCCTGGAGCGCTACCGCCAGCTGGTGGCCGAGCTGCCCGCGCACTTGCAGGCCGGCTTTGTGCAGGAGCGCCTGCGTACCCGCGTCGAGCCGGTGCTGGCCCCTACCCCGCCTTCCGCACCGGCCATCAACGCCGAGGCTCCGGAGTACCGTTTGGCCGCCTAGGACCGCAGATTTAACGGATTTCAGCAGATTTAAGCGGATTTTTTGTGGTTCCTTGCTAACGGCTTGACTGTCCGTGCGGCCGACTGGATTTGTAATAAAGCCGCTCCGATTTCGGAGCGGCTTTTTCGTGCCGTACTTTTGCGCCCCGCCGCGCACATGTTGCGCCCCGAACGTGGTACCCCGCCAGTTAGTGTCTTGCCAACAGTAAGATGGCCCGGCAACCACAAAAAATCTGTTTCATCCGTTAAAATCCGTTAAATCTGTGGTCCATTTAAGCGAACAGGAAATACTACGCCGCAACAAGCTCGAAGAGTTGGAAAAGCTGGGCATTGAAGCATATCCGTCGGAGCTGTTCGACGTAACGTTCTACGCCAAGGAAATCCACGACAACTACCACCCCGAACTCAACAACTTCCAGGAAGTGACGCTGGCGGGCCGGCTAATGTCGTCGCGCGTGATGGGCAAGGCCTCGTTCGCCGAGCTGATGGATACCTCAGGCCGCATTCAACTCTATATCAACCGCGACGAAATCTGCCCCGGCGAGGACAAGACGCTGTATAACGTCGTGTTCAAGAAGCTGCTCGATTTGGGCGACTTCATTGGCGTGAAAGGCCACGTATTTAAAACCCAGGTGGGCGAAACCTCGGTGCACGTAACCGAGCTGAAGCTGCTCGCGAAAGCCCTGCGCCCCCTGCCCGTGGTGAAAACCCACAAGGACGAGACCACCGGCGAGGTAACAACCTACGACGCCTTCACCGACCCCGAGCAACGCTACCGCCAGCGCTACGTGGACCTGGTGGTGAACCCCAGCGTGCGCGACACCTTCATCAAGCGCACGCAACTGGTGCAGTCGATGCGCAATTTCCTGAACGACAAGGGCTACCTGGAGGTGGAAACCCCGATTCTGCAGCCGCTGTACGGCGGCGCGGCGGCCCGGCCTTTCACCACGCACCACAACACGCTGGACATGACGCTGTACCTGCGCATTGCCAACGAGCTGTACCTCAAGCGCCTGATTGTGGGCGGGTTCGATGGCGTGTACGAGTTCAGCAAGGACTTCCGCAACGAGGGCATGTCGCGCTTCCACAACCCCGAGTTCACCCAGATGGAACTGTACGTGGCCTACAAGGACTACGCCTGGATGATGGACCTAGTAGAGGAAATGGTGGAGCGCGTGGCCATGGCCCTGCACGGCCAGACCGAAGTGCAGGTGGGCGCGAACCTCATCAACTTCCAGCGGCCCTGGCAGCGCTACACCATGTTCGAGGCCATCGAGAAGTACACCGGCATTGCCATCGGCGAGATGGACGAGGCCCGCCTGCGCGAAACCGCCCAGCAGCTTGGTGTGCACGTGGACCCCAGCATGGGCAAAGCCAAACTCATCGACGAGATTTTTGGCGAGCACGTCGAAGGCAAGCTTATCCAGCCCACCTTCATCACCGATTACCCGGTGGAAATGTCGCCGCTGGCCAAGAAGCACCGCGACCGCCCGGGCATGGTCGAGCGGTTCGAGGCCATCTGCAACGGCAAGGAAATCTGCAACGCCTTCTCCGAGCTCAACGACCCCATCGACCAGCGCCAGCGCTTCGAGGACCAGCTGGAGCTGGGCAAGCGCGGCGACACCGAGGCGATGGTGCTCGACGAGGATTTCCTGCGCGCCCTAGAGTACGGCATGCCGCCCACGGCCGGCCTGGGCATCGGCATCGACCGCCTGAGCATGATTATGACCAATTCGAACTCGATTCAGGACGTGCTGTTTTTCCCGCAGATGAAGCCGGAAAACGTACAGCAGCGAAAGAGGAAAAGGAACCTTCCTGAGGAACTGTAAACG
>JALYUH010000173.1 GCA_030853985.1 Bacteroidota bacterium
TTGGGCTTCGTCTTTAGAGAGAATGGCCATGATTTATCAAATGTGGAGATGGTGAATAAATTCAGAACGTCATGCTGAGCGCAGCCGAAGCATCTCGCTCGCTTCGTCGCAATCGCATTGATTACTGCTGCACGCGAGATGCCTCGGCTGCGCTCGGCATGACGTTCTGCGTTCATTCAGCCTTCAACACTTAAATTTCAACCCTTCCTCATGGCCATGCTCTCCAAAGACGAAGCCCAAACCATCCTTAAGAAAGTCCTTAGCTACAGCACCGCCGACGAGTGCGATGTCACGCTGAACGGCAACACCGGCGGCAACGTGCGCTCGGCCCGCAACTCCATCAGCACGGCCGGAGCCAGCGATAATATTTCGCTGGCCGTGGAAAGTCGCTTTGGCCGCCGCGCCGGCGTGGCCACCTGCAACGAGTTCGACGACGCCACCCTGCGCCGCTGCGTGCAGCGGGCCGAGGAAATTGCGCGCCTCGCCCCCGAAAGCCCCGAGTACATGCCGCTGCTCGGGCCGCAGCAGTACCTCGACGGCAGCCGTTCCTACCTGGCGGCCACGGCTGGCATCACGCCCGACTACCGGGCCGCGCAAATAGGGGCCAGCATGGCGCTCTGCGACCAGCGCAAGCTTAGCTCGGCTGCCTTCCTGGACGACTCGCACGGCTTCGTGGCCAAGCGCAACTCTAAAGGGCTGGAGGCCTACCAGCAGGTTTCCAACATCACGTTTTCGGTGACGGTGCGCACGCCCGACGGTACTGGCTCGGGCTACGCCTCGGGCGACTACGTGGACGCGGCCAAGATGGACGCGGCCCGTTTCACCAAAATCGCGGCCGATAAAGCCGCGTCTTCGATGAAGGCCCGCGCCATTGAACCCGGTAAGTATACCGTCATTATGGAACCCAACGCGTTGCTTTCCAACGTCGATACGTCGCTCATCGGCGCACTTATGGGCTCCCTTGATGCCCGCAACGCCGACGAAGGCCGCAGCTTTTTGAGCAAGAAGGGCGGCGGCAACCGCAAGGGCGAAAAGCTGTTCGATGAGCGGGTAACGATTTACTCCGACCCGCTGAACCCGGACATCAGCGACCTCACGTTTGGCGGCGACGGCCGGCCGCAGCAGCGCACTACCTGGATTGAAAAGGGCGTGGTAAAGAACCTCTACTCCTCGCGCTTCTGGGCCCAGAAAGCCGGCATCCCCGACCTGCCCCGACCCAACGGCTGGATTATGGAAGGCGGCACCCAGAGCACCGCCGACCTCATCAAGGGCACGGCCAAAGGTATTCTGGTGACGCGCCTGTGGTACATCCGGCCCGTCGACCCGCAGACGCTGCTCTTCACCGGCCTCACCCGCGACGGCACGTTTTACATTGAAAACGGCCAAATTAAGTTTCCGGTGAAGAATTTCCGCTTCAACGAAAGCCCGGTCATCATGCTCAATAACCTCGAAGCCATCGGCAAACCGGTACGCTTGAATGGCAACCTCGTGCCGCCGCTGAAGATTCGGGACTTCACGTTCACGAGCCTCTCGGACGCGGTGTAGCGCGTAGCATGGACGCGGCGATTCCGCGCATGAGCCACATAAAGGTCGCATTTTCAAAAGCCACTGGTCCGTATTGACCGGTGGCTTTTCATTTTCTGCCAACGCCCGGGCAACGGCCTCCCCCTTCGTCGCATCTGCCAGCTTGCGAACGCACCACCCGCCCCTATCTTGCGGCCTCCTCTCCTACTTTCTGCAATGAAATTCACTCTACTCGCCGGTCTGCTACTAGCTGCTGCCTTAGGCCCGGCCGCCGCGCAATCGCGCATCACCGGCAAAATCCTGGATGCCGCTACCGGCCAGCCGGTTCCCTACGCCAGCATCTCGGTGCTAAACACCTCGGCCGGCACTACCAGCAACGCCGAAGGCGAGTTTGAGCTGAAAACGGTGCTGCCGGGCCGGCTGGTGGTTTCGGAGTTGGCCCACCAGCGCGATACCGTGGCTGTAGCTGCCGCCGCCGCGCCGCTGCTGGTGCGCCTGCAGCCAGTTTCAGTAGCGCTACCGGAAGTGACGACGGGTACCTATACCGAGGAACTCATTAAGCAGGCGTACCGCGAGTTGCGCCGCACCAACGCAAAAAAAACGTATGGCAAGGCCTTCTACCGACAGGTAACCAAGCTCGACGGCGATGTGACGGAGGTGCAGGAAATGGTGTGGGATGCCCAAACCAGTAACGCCCAATTCGAAGGCTCGGCGCTAGCCCAGGGCCGCTTCGCCAAGAAAAAAGCGGTGTTATCCTACAACAACTTTTCAATTTTTAGCCAGGCGGTCACCTTCTTTCGTGCCAAAGAAGACAGCCTCGCTTATGCGGGCATCATCAGCCTGCGAGTGGCCGAACGCTACAAGCTGAAACTGCTTGGCCTGACGCAGAACGGCGTGCAGCAGCTGGTCGAAATAGCCCTCGACTGCAAAGAGCCGGCGGCCAAGCTCCCCCGTGCCACCGTGGTGATTGACGCTACTACCCACCAGATTTTGCGGCTGCGGCTCGAAACCACGGGCTTATCGACGAAATCAAACAATCCGCTGTTCAAATTCAAGGAGCAATTGTCGCGGGTTGAGTTCGGGTTTCGGCCCGAGCCCGCCGGGGCCGTGCTGGAGTACCTGAAAATCGACTACGAAGCATCCATGAGCCGGGCGCTGAAAAGCAACTTGCCCATTACGGTATCGTCCTTCGTCTACTTCTACAATGGGGGTGCTACTCCAGCGGCAGGGGTCGCCTACGTGCCGGCCAAGGCAGGCGGCTCCGACCTGGCGGCCATCAAGCAAACCACCTACGACCCCACCTTCTGGCAGAACAACCCGGTGGTGAAGCGCACCCCGCTGGAAGACCAGGTCATGAAATCCTTCGAGCAGAAAGGCGCTTTTGGCACCATGCTCACGCCGTAGCTTGTAGCGCGGGCTTTTAGTCCGCGAGTAAGCAGCGCACAGCTATTCTATTCACTCGCGGACTGAAAGT
>JALYUH010000178.1 GCA_030853985.1 Bacteroidota bacterium
GTTTTAGCCATTCAGATACGCGGACTACAAAGTCCGCGCTACGTTCGCGCTACTTACCTTCGCCCCATGACCAACACCCTCACCGGAAAAGTGGCCCTCATCACGGGTGCTTCCAAAGGAATCGGCCGCGCCATTGCGGCGCATTTTGCCCAGCTCGGCGCCGATGTCGCCTTCACGTATTTGTCCTCGGTTGAAAAAGGCCAGGCGCTGGAAACCGAGCTTTCGGCCAACGGCGCCAAGGTAAAAGGCTACCGCTCCGACGCCTCCGACTACGCCCAAGCCGAAAAGCTGATTGAAGACGTAGTGGCCGATTTCGGCAAGCTCGATATCCTCGTCAACAACGCCGGCATTACGCAGGACGGCTTGCTGATGCGCATGAGCGAGCAGCAGTGGGACAACGTGATGAACGTGAACCTCAAGTCCGTCTTCAATCTTACCAAAGCCGCTACCAAGCCGATGATGCGCGCCAAAGCCGGTTCCATCATCAACATGACCAGCGTGGTGGGCATCAAAGGCAACGCCGGGCAGGCCAACTACGCCGCCAGCAAGGCCGGCATCATCGGCTTCACCAAATCGGTGGCTCTGGAGCTGGGCTCGCGCAACATCCGCTGCAACGCGGTGGCCCCTGGCTTCATCGAAACCGAAATGACCGATGCCCTCGACCCCAAACAGGTGGATGAGTGGCGCAAGGCCATCCCTTTGAAACGAGGCGGCCGGCCGGAGGACGTGGCTAAGGCCACCGCGTTTTTGGCGTCGGATGATTCAGCTTACATCACCGGCCAAGTGCTGCAGGTGGATGGCGGGATGCTGACGTAGGGACCGTGACCACGCCGGAAAAACATAAAGACCATAACACTGAGGCCGAAAAGCGGATTCTCAGTGACGTAAAGGAGCACGGATTCCACGTTGCGCTGTTTAACGGCGATGGCTATTCCCCCAGCTTTGCCCATACGATTGGGCTGTATAAAACATATGGCTATCCGGAGCTCATTTGCTTTGGATTGGGACTGGATTTGCTTCATTCGGTGCTGTGGGAAGGGAAAAGGCTGTTGGACAAGCACCCTGTGCCCGACTCCAGCGTTGGATATCCCGATTTTTTGGAAGGCTTCAATATTCGCTTTGTAACCGTTGAAGAAATCCGTTACCTAGATTACTTCGGCTACGCGGCGTGGTTTTACAACAACTGGGATTTCCCCGCTTTGCAAATTGTGTGGCCGAATAAACAGGCGCGTTATCCTTGGGACGAAGCATTCAATTCTGATTGGAAAGCTGCTCAGCCGCTTCTGGACCGGAACAATGATTTCAAGTTTCGGGAAGACCGAAAATTGGGAGTTTATGCCACGCGTCAGGTTTTAGAGGGCACTCCTATTTTGCAGGTGGCTCACAGTAGCGACGGCGACTGGTAATTTCTCTGCAACACAACTACCGATGTGGCAGACCTCAAAATAGCCTGTTTTGAATACCTAGTAAAGGCAGACCCTTCTGTCAATGAGCTTTTCCAACTCAAATACGGATGGACTGCGTGGCGGGAAACCCCAGAGGCCGATTGGGAAACCTGGGCAGACCCTGACGAAGAGGACAAGGCTGGAGAAACGCAGAAATAAACCGCTGGCTCCTCCCCCTTTTCCTCCTCGCCGGCCTTGCCCCTGCAAACGCCACCGAGTAGCTCCTGAAATCGGCAGCTGTTTCCTGCTCCACAACTACCCCAGCCGTAACGCGGACCAACTACCCACTACTCCTCCCCGCTACTATGAGTGAGAAAGCCGGATGTTTCGAAGCCGGATGTTTCATCTTGCTGATTTTTGCGACCTTCTTTACCGTGGTGCCTTTTCTGGCAACTTACCAGGGGTGGCCGGTCTCCCTGCTCAACCGGGATGTTGGCTACGATACGCCAATGGACGCCCACCTCACCCAAATACTGAGGAACCGGAGCCACCGCTCGTATTATTTCGACGAAAATAATGCCGTGCAGTATTTCTTCTATGATTTCCGCCCAGCTTCGTCGCGCTTGCTTCGCACGGAACTAACGCGGGCCGAGCGGGCCGCAGTTGCCGAAGGCGGCTTGGGGCCTTACCTACGGGAGGGCGACTACCTGACCAAGGCCGCGCACGATACCGTCCTGGCCGTACACCGGCTGGACCGTACCACGTACTGGGTATGTCCGGCCCCCAAATCGGGAGCCGCGAAACGGTGATTCGTGTCCGGCGCGAGCAGTTGTAATGCGGTGCCAGGCAATATTTTTCACCTAATCTTCGCCCACTTGATGAACACCCCAACGTTAGCAACAACCCTTCTGGTCGCCACGGTGCTGGTGTTTGCGGGCAGCTGGTGGCTGAAACGTGCTCCGGAAGGAGCGCCGCCCCGGCCGCCACAAGGCCTAGGCCCGACGGGCCCGGCACCGGCGCTGGTGGTGAGCACCCTGGCCGGCAGCGCCCCCAGCCCCACCTATGCCGATGGCACCGGGCTGGCGGCCCGGTTTTACCGCCTGGGGCCACTGGCCTTTGATGGGCACGGCAATCTGTACCTAGCCGAAATAGTAACGGTGCGCAAAATAACCCCCGCCGGGGTGGTCACCACCCTGGCTGGTGCCCCACCCGAACAGCAGCGCCTCGACAACGGTGCCGGCACTACTACTATGGACGTGAGTACGGATGAAACCGGCTCTCCCGATTACCACCGCAACGGGAAAGGTCTGGCAGCCCGCTTCCTGGGCCTGGCCGGCATGGCGGCCGCCCCCGATGGAACGGTGTTCGTGAGCGAGGGCAACGCCATTCGACGCATCAGCCCGCAGGGCGAGGTAACGACCTGGGCCGGCCAGCGGGGCGATGATGAGGGCAGCTACCGCGATGGCCCCGCCCAACAAGCCCGGTTCAACCATCCGGAGGGCCTGGCGCTGGATGGGTTCGGCAACTTGTTTGTGGCCGACTCGCACAACCACGTTATCCGCCAAATAACCCCTGCCGGCGTGGTAAGTACCCTGGCGGGCAAAGTGGGCGATTACGGTGGGGCCAATGGGCGGGGCACGGCGGCGCAGTTCTACAACCCAGGTGCCTTGGTGCTGGCCCCTGATGGGGCCCTGCTGGTGGCCGACGTCAGCAATGGCTGCATTCGACGCGTGAGCCGGCAGGGCGACGTCACGACCTGGGCCGGCACGGCCAGCAACACGCCCCAGGGTAATTGGCCGGGAGCCGAAATAAGATTCGACGTGATTCAGGATTTGGTGGTGGCCCCCGATGGCACTGTGTACTTTACCGACAGTGGCTACCGCCACACCGTGCGCCGCATTCTGCCAGACCGCACCGAGCCCGTTAGCCCCTGGGCCGGGCAGGTAGATGCGCGCGGCTACCGAGATGCAGCCACGTCCACGGCGGCCCGCTTCAACTTTTGCAGCAGCCTGGTGCTGGGAGCCAATGGCACCCTCTACGTGGCCGACGACCAGAATGGCGTGGTGCGGACTATTGACCCGGCCGGCCGGGTGGGCACCTTTGTGGGCCAGCCGCCGCGTTCCGTAGACGGGCCGGGCGCTCTGGCGACGTTCGACCAGCCCAGCGGCGTGGCCCTCGACCGGGCGGGCCACCTTTTCGTGGCCGACCGCGACCAGCACCTCATCCGCCGCGTTGACCAGGCGGGGCACGTCAGCACCTTCGCCGGGCAGCTGCTGGAGGGCGGCAGCACGTTCGATGCCAACAATGGCCATGGATTCTTCAACCCGGCGGGCGTCGCCATCGGGCCCGATGGCACGCTCTATGTGGCCGATGAAGGCCGGCACCTGATTCAGAAAGTTAGCCCCGCGGGCCAGCTCAGCCAATGGGCCGGCCAGCCCGGCGATGCCGGCACCAACGACGCGGGGCTATTCGGCCGGGGCCGGCTGAACTACCCCATCAGCGTGGCAGTCGCCCCCGATGGCACCGTGTACACTACCGACCGCGAGAGCCGGGCCGTGCGCCGCATCAGTCCGGCCGGCCGCATCAGCACCTTTGAGGGTGGGCGCAGCCTGTTTGTGAGCCCATTCAGCAATGAAGCCCATACCTCCTACCCCACGGCCGTAGCCGTGGGCCCCGATGGCGCGGTGTACGTGCTGCACGGTACATTGCGCGTGTACCCACCCCGGGGCGGCAGCTATTTACTGGCCGGCGACTTCGAACCGGGCTTTGCCGACGGCACCGGTGCACACGCCCGGTTTCGCTACCCCACTGGCCTGGCCGTAGATGCGCAGGGCAACGTGTTTATTGCCGACCGCGGCAACCACCTCATCCGTCGGGTAAGCCCGCAGGGGGAGGTAACTACTGTAGCCGGCCAGGTGGTTGTGCCTAAAGCCGACGGCACCACCAGCGACGGCTATGGCCCCGATGATTCTTTCAGCCACGGCGACTATCGCGACGGCCCCGCCGCCCAAGCCCGCTTCAACCACCCAAACGCCGTAGCAGTCGCCCCCAACGGCACGCTCTACGTGGCCGACATGGACAATAATTGCATTCGCGTAATCCGGACAGCACCTTAACAATAATACGGTTGCGGAGCCTGCCGCAGCCCGGCTCGCTGATGAAAGTAGCGTCGGCAGAACACCAGTAACGGATTAAAATCTTTTTGAGTTAGCGACGATGCCACGCACTTATCCTACTGCCTCTGGCCCCAGCGCACGGGTGGCAACCGCAGCACTTGCCCTATGCTTATCCGTAGTTGGCGTAGTTGCCTACCCGCGCCTGCACCACCGCCTGCTCCGCTACCAAAGCCAACACGCTGCGGAAGCCACCACCACCCAAATCGCACCCCAAATCCGCGAGGGCGACCTGATTTTCCATACCTCGCAGTCAGCGCAAAGCCGGGCCATTCAGCTGGCCACGCACCCGGCCTGGAGCCACTGCGGCATCGTGTATAAGGAGGGCGGCAAGTGGCAGGTATTCGAAGCCGTGCAGCCGGTGAAGCGCACGCTGCTGGCCGATTGGGTGGCGCGGGGCCGGGGCGGCCACTTCGTAACCAAGCGGCTGCGCGACGCCCTCACGGCCCTCACGCCCGCCGCGCTGGTGCGGCTGAAAGCGGCCGGGCGGCCGATGCTGGGCCACAGCTACGACCTTTATTTTGGCTGGAGCGATGACCGGATTTACTGCTCCGAACTCATCTGAAAAGTGTACGAACG
>JALYUH010000140.1 GCA_030853985.1 Bacteroidota bacterium
GTATTGCCCTTACAAGGGCATTTGTGCCCGCTAATCACTACCATTCTGCGCTCAGCATGACGCCACAATCAACCAAACAACCCAACCCCATGCAAGACCAAAATACCCCCGACGAATTCATGCAAGCCGCCATCGACGAAGCCCGCCTGGGCCGCTCGCAGGGCGGTATCCCCATTGGCTCGGTACTCGTGCGCGACGGCAAAATCATCGGCCAGGGCCACAACAAGCGCGTGCAGGAAGATTCGGCAATCAAGCACGGCGAGATGGACTGCCTCACCAACGCCGGCCGCCAGCGCACCTACCGTGACACGGTCATTTACACCACGCTCTTGCCCTGCTACATGTGCGCCGGCACCATCGTGCAGTTCAAAATTCCCAAGGTGATGGTGGGCGAATCGCGCACATTCGGCGAATCGCGCGCCTTTTTGGAGAGCCACGGGGTGGAAGTGGTTGACCTGAATTTGCAGGAGTGCGTGGACATGATGAACGAGTTTATCGAAGCCGAGCCCACGCTTTGGAACGAAGACATCATGGAATTGTAGCCTTTTCCGCTATCGATTGTTGTAAATTATTGAACTGACAACAAGCCGGGTGAGTGGGCACTTACTTAAAAGCGAGCTTATCTTCATCGGCTTCGGCCATTTGCCGCCTTACCTTTGCTCGCAGTACCGGAAACCAGTTCACTGGTGGTTTCTAATTCCCAACACTTTCATACGCTTTTTTCCGGGTGCCTCCCACCCCATCCGGATAATATTAGTTGAAAGCCGCTCCGTCTTCCTGCTCGCCGGGAGCTGCGTTAGCCGATTTTCGACGTGTTACAGCCGGCTGAGTCGACCCCGCGTCGATTTCAGCCGGCTGTCTCGCGTTGGGGGTGGGCGCAGGGGCCGGTTTTCTGCGGCTCAGCGCCATTTCCTGTTGCGGGCCGATAGGGTTTTGGTGCTACCGGGCCGTTATTTGCCGTTTCATTCACCCGGGCCCGGCCATGACCAGTCATTCCAAAATCGAGCAGGCCGCCCTGCAGCTTTTCGGCGAAAAAGGCTACGACAATACCTCCACCGCCCTCATTGCCCGGCAGGCGGGCGTATCGGAAGCGCTGTTGTTCAAGTACTTCCTCAGCAAGGAGAAGCTTTTCGAATACCTCATCAAGCAGGGTTTCCGTCGCATTGTGGAGGCCAACCGCGGCATTGTGGCCGAGAAAGACCCGCGCGTGCTCATCGAAAACGTTATCGACCTGCCCTATAAGCTGGTACACGATGAGCCCGACTTCTGGAAAGTGCAGGACAAGGAATTTAAGCGGCCGCTGGTGCAAAAATATTTTCAGCGTTTTATGAGCCCTATCGATAGCTTACTGAAGCAGGCGTTTATCGAAGTGGGCGCCCCCAGCCCCGAGCTTACCACGCTGCAATTACTGCTCCTCATCCAGAGCCTGTGGCGCAACCTGCTCTACCCGCACGATGCCAACCTGCCCCACCTGGCGCAGCACCTGAAACAGAGCTACGGCCTGGGCCGGCCGGCGGCGGGCTAAGCGGCGGCCACTGCTGCCGGCCGGCGGGCATCCGCCGGCCTGAAATTTGCTTTGCTGATTGATGCGCCCACTTCCCGCCGCCGCTTATGCCCCACCACGCCGTTCACCGCCTGTTGCGCCCGCTGCTCGTGTGGCGCGCGCGCCACATCAGCGAACGGATGTACATGCTCATTCTGAGCATTCTGGTGGGTGCCTCGGCGGGCCTGGCGGCGGTGGCCCTGAAAACCTCGATTCGCTGGGGCCAGCAATTGCTCCGCGATGGCATTACGGAACCCAACCGGGTATTTGCCCTTTCCATTTATCCGGTGATTGGCATCGGGCTTACGGCGCTGTTTACCAAGCTCTTTCTGGGTGGGCAGCTGGGGCGCGGCATTGCCCCCATCATTTATAACACGGCCCGCGAGGGCAGCGTGGTGCCGCGCTCCAAGCTGTATTCGCAGCTGGTGACGGCGTTTCTGACGGTAACGTTTGGCGGCTCGGCCGGGGCCGAGGCCCCGATTTCGGTGACGGGCGCGGCGCTGGGCTCCAACGCCGGCCGCGTGCTGCATCTGGACCGGCGGCGGCGGCGCTTGCTCACGGGCTGCGGCGCGGCGGCGGGCGTGGCGGCCATTTTCAACTCGCCCATTGCGGGCGTGCTGTTTGCCGTCGAAACCATTTTGCTGGAGCTGCCGGCGCAGTATTTTATTCCGCTGCTCATTTCGTCGGCCACGGCCACGGTGGTATCGAAAGCGCTGTATGCGGGCCAGCCGTTTGTGCTCATCACCACCAGCTGGCCGGTGAATGCGGTGCCGTTTTACGTGCTGCTGGGCTTGTTCACCGCCTTTTTCTCGGTGTACATGATTCGAACTTACGTCTGGTTCGAAAAGTTTTTCGACCGGTGGCCGGGCCTCGACTGGCGCAAGGTGGTGGTGGCCGGCACCATGCTGGGCGGATTGATTTTTCTGTTCCCGACCCTCTACGGCGAGGGCTACAACACGGTGGAGCTGCTGCTGCGCGGCCACGCCGAACACCTCACCGACGGCAGCATTTTCTCCGTTTATCAGGACAATAACCCCTGGCTGCTGCTGGTGCTGGTGCTGTTCAGTATGATGCTGAAAGTGGTGGCTACGAGCATTACGGTGGGCGGCGGCGGCAACGGCGGCATGTTCGGCTCGTCGCTGTTTGCGGGGGCGCTAGCGGGGTTTTTCTTCGCCCGGATTATCAACCTGAGCGGGGTCATTCACATTCCGGAGGTGCATTTTGTGGTGCTGGGCATGGCCGGCACGCTGGCGGGTGTCATTCACGCGCCGCTCACGGCCATCTTCCTCATCGCCGAAATCACGGGCGGCTACGCGCTGTTCGTGCCGCTGATGCTGGTCAGCTCATCTTCCTACCTGATTACCAAATACTTCGAGCCGTATTCGGTGTACACCCGCAAGCTCACGGCGCGGGGCGTGGATGTGTATGCCAACCGCGACCGCGGCCTGCTAGCTCAGCTCGACCCGCGCAAGCTGCTCGAAACCGATTTCATCCCGCTCCGGCCCACCACCACGTTGGGCGAGCTGGTCGATGTGTTCCGGCACGCTTCGCGCAACCTGTTTCCGGTGGTGGCGGCGAGCGGGCGGCTATTGGGCGTGGTGTCGCTCGATTCGGTGCGCGATACGCTGTTCGATGACTCGCACTACGCCACCATCACCGTGCGCGAGCTTATGAAGCCCGCCCCCGCCGTAGTTGGCCCCGCCGACGACCTGGAGCATACCCTGGCCCTACTCGACCGCCACGGGGCCTGGGCCCTGCCCGTGTGCGAGGAAGACGGCCGTTACCTCGGCTTCATCCTGAAATCGGCCATTCTGGTGCGCTACCGCCGCCAGCTCATCCAGGAAAGCGAAGCGTGACGCCTTTTGGTAGGGGCTGGGCTTGCCCCGCCCGGGCGTTCGCAACGTGCCACCGATTCCGTTCAACGATGGGCCGAGACGGGCTCCTGCCCCACGTTCATTCCCTCCGAAACTAGGGTAGTGCGAATGGAGAAGTCTATTTTTGTGGGGTCATTCATTTACACTTCCCCACTATTACTTCTTCAATCAAAAGCGTAGCGATAATCGGTGGCGGCCCGGCCGGGCTCATGGCGGCCCAGCGGCTAGCCGAAGCGGGCCACCGCGTGCAGCTTTTTGAGGCGCAGGCCACGGTGGGGCGCAAGCTTCTGGTGGCCGGGCACGGCGGCTTCAACCTGAGCAACAGCGAGGAAATAGCAAACTTTGCCGGTCGCTACGGAACCGAGCAGGCGCGCTTTGCAACGCTGCTCGGCCATTTTTCGCCGGAAGATTTGCGAGCTTGGGCGGCCGGTTTGGGCATCGAAACCTTCGTGGGCACCAGCGGGCGCATCTTTCCGGTCGCGGCCCACAAGCCCGCCGACCTGCTGCGCGCCTGGCTGGGGCGGCTGCGGGCGCTGGGCGTGGAAATAATCACTCGCCACCGCTGGCTGGGCTTTGCCGGGGCTACCGGCCTGCGGCTGCGCGACGACAGCGCCGAGCCGGGCGCGGGCCGGGAATTCGTCATCGAACCCGCCGCCACGGTACTAGCGCTGGGCGGCGCGAGCTGGGCCAAAACCGGCTCCGATGGGGCCTGGGTGCCGCTGTTGCAGGAAATTGGGGTGTCGGTGGTGCCGTTTGCGCCCGCCAACTGCGGGGCCGAAGTAGCGTGGTCCGCATTCTTTCGGCAGAAAGTGGGCCGCGCCCCGCTCAAGAACATTGCCCTGCGCGTGAAGGATGGCCCCGTTGTGCGCGGCGAATTGCTGCTGACGGATTACGGCGTAGAAGGCACGCCCGTGTACGCCCTCACGCCGGCCGTGCGCACGGCTCTGGCTGCGGCTGGCCCGGCGCTGTTTCATCTCAACCTCAAGCCCGACCTGCTGCCCGCCGCGCTGCTCCAGAAGCTGCGGCAGCCGCGTGGCAAAGCCTCGTTCGCCGATTTCCTGAAACGAACCCTGCACCTGGCCGCGCCGGTGCCCACGCTGCTGCGCGAACTGTGGCCCGACTGCGCGGCCCTCGGTGCTGAGGCGCTGGCGGCGGCGCTGGTGGCCTTGCCTCTGCCCGTCAGCGGCTTGCGGCCCCTGGACGAAGCCATTTCAACGGCGGGCGGCGTGCCATTTGCGGCCCTGAATGAGCACCTGATGCTGCGGCAACGGCCGGGCACCTACGTGGCCGGCGAAATGCTCGACTGGGAAGCGCCCACGGGCGGCTATCTGCTGCAAGGCTGCTTCAGCACCGGGGCGTGGGTGGCGCACAGCATTGCCAAACAGCTAACGGCTAAGGTTACGACTTGACGCGGCTTTTCTCCTCGGCTTCGCGCAGAATCTGGCGGGCTTCGCCGAGCAGGCGGCGGCTGGGGGTGAGCTCATCGCGGGCGATGAGGGCGAAGAGCAGAAAGAACGAGGCCAGCGGCAGCAGCCAGCCCAGCGCAAACCACAGCCAGAACGAGCGGCCCCGGCTCTGGGCGCAATAGCCGGTGAGAATCGGAATAAACGAGATGGCCAACGCCATCACGAACAGCATGTCGACAAACAGCATAGGCGGCAGTGGTGAAGCGATGAGGGTGAAGGCGGGACGACGGGCAGTGGGGTACCGAAGATACGTCGGCGCGGGCGGCCAATAAAGCATTGGCCAAGGAAATTTGTTCGGAAACGCCACTATTGATGTGATTTTCCCGTAGTTCGGAGCGAAGTCGTGCCCGCAACGGGGGGCGGCCGTTCGGTCATCGTTCATGTGGGAGCACCAAAGCTTGTTTCGCGTCTCGGCCCAACTCTTTGCCGAGGGGGTTTTTAATTTGCTCGACCGCAGCCTGCGGCCCGAGGTTTTTTTGCTGGGCCTGGCTTCCGCCAAGGAAGCCGATGAGCCCGATGCCGTGGTGGTGGAGCCCCCCAGCACCCGCTACCCACCCGCCGATTTTGCCCTGATAAAAACCCGGGCCGCCGCCCTCGAAGCCGATGCCGGACCCCAGGGCTCCGTGTACAACCAGCATCCCAACGACCACGACCCCACCGAAAAGC
>JALYUH010000236.1 GCA_030853985.1 Bacteroidota bacterium
CCAAGGGTGTCGCAGCGGTTATTATAAAAAACCAGGGTGCGCTGGGCGCGCAGCCACGCCCGGCTCAGGCGCGCGCTGGCCAGCGGCGCGGCCGGGGCCCACCACGCCAGCAGCGACGCAACTATAACGACCGAGGCGGGAAGAAACTTCTGACCAGATTTCAAACAGATAGGATAAATAAAGCTGTTAGCTATAAGCTGTTAGCCGTTAGCTTTTAGCTGCTGGCGGGCAATCAGAAGCTGTCAGCTAATGGCTTAAAGCTACTAGCTATAAAAAAGGCTCAATGCGACTTCAAAGCAAACTTAATCAATTCCTCCACGCTCAGCTCCCCACCGTGCTTGTGCTGAATCTGGTCCAGCTGCTTCTCGGCGGCGGCCCGCGCAAAGCCCAGGGTCACCAAGGCCTGCAACGCTTCGGCGCGGCGGGTATTGTGCTGGCGGGCCAGCGGCACAGTATCCACACCGGCTTTGGCCAGCAGCTCGTCCTTGCGCAGCTTGTCCTGCAAATCCAGAATTACGCGGGCGGCAGTTTTCGGCCCCACGCCCTTAATGCTCTGGATGGCACGCACATTACCGCTCACGATGGCCTCCCGGATTTCGCCCACGCTCATGCTGCTCACCATCACGATGCCCGTGCCCGGCCCGATGCCCGACACCGAAATCAGGAGCATAAACAGGGCCTTCTCGCTGGGGTCCAGAAAGCCATACAGCGTCTGTCCGTCCTCCTTAATGTGTTGGAAGGTGTAGATTTTGGTGGCCGCGCCCTCGGCCGGCAGCTTCGAGTAGGTGGCCAGCGAGATGCGGACTTCGTAGCCCACGCCGAGGATGTCGACGATGGCGAGGGTAGCGTCCTTGTAAGCGAGTTTACCGTCGAGGTAGGCAATCATAGAGCAGGGAAGAGAGAGAAGCGAAAAGCTGCTGGGCTAACACCGGTTCGCAGGTTTTCATCTCCCAAATCTACTGGCTTTTCGGGCAAATTTTTTGGGCGAAACCGGGAGGGTTGGTTTGAGGGAGGACGCGTTGGTTAAGTCCGTCATGCAGCGCGTAGCGCAGCATCTTGCCCGCAATTACTACTCCCTACTCATTAAGGAGAAGAATTACTGCCGCTGGTAAGATGCTACGTTGCGCGCTGCATGACGGGCTTCCACGCCCTAAACTACATTTTACAGTGCCTTGCCCTCCATCTGGGCATCGACCACGGCAATGGCGGCCATGTTCACAATGTCGCGTACGCTGGCCCCGAGCTGCAGAATGTGCACCGGCTTGCGCATGCCCATCAGCACCGGCCCGATGACCTCGGTGCCGCTGATTTCCTGGAGCACTTTGTAGGCAATATTGCCCGACTCCACGTTGGGAAAAATCAGGGTGTTGGCGCCCTTTTCGGCCAGCGGCGAGAAGCCGTAGTGCTCCTGCAGCAGCTGTGGGCTTAGGGCTACGTTGGCCTGCATCTCGCCGTCGATGAGCAGGTCGGGAAAACGAGCTTTAGCCAGTTCGGTGGCACGGCGGGTTTTTTCGGGCAGCGGCCCGGCGTTCGAGCCGAAATTGGAGTAGCTGATAACCGCCACGCGCGGCACCGCATCGAAGAAGCGCACGGCGCGGGCCGTGAGGCCGATAATCTCGACCATTTCCTCGGCCGTTGGGTTGATGTTCACCATGGTATCGGCAAAGAAATACGGGCCCTTCTTGTGCTGAATGATGTACATCGACGACACCCGCTTCACGCCGTCTTCGGTGCCGATAACCTGCAGCGACGGGATGATGCTCTTGCCGTAGTCCTTCGTGAGGCCGGTAATGCAGGCGTCGGCCTCGCCGGTTTCCACCATCATGGCGGCGTAGTAGTTGCGCTCGCGCATCAGGCGGCGGCCTTCGTAGAGCGTCATGCCGCGGCGCTGGCGCTTCTGGTACAGCAGGTTGGCGTACTCATCGCGCTTGGCGTCCTGCTTCAGAATATTGATGATTTCGCAGCCGTCGAGGTCGAGGCTGTTTTCGCGGGCAATGGCTTCGATTTTCTCCTGCGGCCCCAGCAAAATGGGCGTACAGATGCCCTCATCCATCAAAATCTGGGCAGCTTTCAGAATCTTGTAGTTGTCGGCTTCGGCAAAAACCACGCGCTTGGGGTTGGCGCGGGCGGCCGAGGTGAGCCGGTTCATCAGCTTCTGGTTCACGCCGAGGCGGGCGCGGAGCTGGTCTTCATAAGCCGTCCAATCTTCGATGGGCAGGCGGGCCACGCCGCTTTCCATGGCGGCCTTGGCCACGGCCGGGCTGATGGTGGTAATCAGGCGCGGGTCGAGCGGCTTGGGAATCAGGTAAGTGCGGCCAAAGCCCAGCGTGTTATCGCCGTAGGCTTTGTTCACGATTTCGGGCACCGGCTCTTTGCTAAGGTGGGCCAGCGCGTGCACCGCCGCCAGTTTCATGGCCTCGTTGATTTCCGTGGCGCGCACGTCGAGCGCGCCCCGAAAAATGTAGGGGAAGCCCAGCACGTTGTTCACCTGGTTGGGGTGGTCGCTGCGGCCGGTGGCCATCACAATATCGTCGCGGGTGGCCATGGCTAGCTGGTAGCTGATTTCCGGGTCGGGGTTGGCCAGGGCGAACACAATGGGGTCGTTGGCCATCAGCAGCAGGTACCCAGCGGGCAGCACGTTGGCCGCCGACAGGCCCAGAAACACGTCGGCCCCGGTCATGGCTTCCTCCAGCGAAGTCACCGTGCGGCGGGTGGCAAACTGCATCTGGATGGGGGCCAAATCGGTACGTTGCGCGTTGATAATCCCGTCTTTATCAAAGACTACCACGTTGTCCTTGTTCAGGCCCAGGGCCAGGTACAGACGCAAGCACGACACGGCCGCCGCGCCCGCGCCGCTCACCACCAGCTTCACTTCATCAATCTTCTTGCCCACCACTTCCAGCGCGTTCAGCAGCGCCGCCGACGTGATGATGGCCGTGCCGTGCTGGTCGTCGTGCATCAGCGGGATGTTCATTTTCTCGCGTAGCTCCGTCTCGATGCGGAAGCACTCCGGGGCCTTGATGTCTTCGAGGTTGATGCCGCCGAACGTGGGCTCCAGCGCCTTCACAATGCGGATAAACTCGTCGGGGTCGGTAGCATCAATCTCAATATCGAAGCAGTCGATACCCGCGAACTTCTTGAACAGCACGCCCTTGCCCTCCATTACCGGCTTGCTGGCCGCCGGGCCAATGTTGCCGAGGCCCAACACCGCCGTGCCGTTCGAAATCACGGCCACTAGGTTGCCCTTGGCGGTGTACTTGTACACGTCGTCGGGGTTGGCAGCAATGGCTTTGCACGGCTCGGCCACGCCGGGCGAGTAGGCCAGCGCGAGGTCGAGCTGGGTACTCATGGGCTTGGTGGGCACCACTTCGAGCTTGCCGGCGGGCTCCTGCGAGTGGTAGTTGAGGGCGTCTTGCTTGTTGATTTTCAGCATCGGGATTTCTTCGAAAATGACAACGGCCACGCTGGCAGCGCGGCCGTATTGGGCGAAATTAGCCTTAAATGCGCGGCAACACTGTGTTTATTTTCTGGCAAGTGGCTGGAGAACGGTGCTTTCAAGTAGCCATGTACTATTAGGCTATTACACTTAAAACGTCATGCAGAGCGCAGCGAAGCAGCTTTACTTTAATAGTAAAGCTGATTACTCCCGAGGTGAAGATGCTTCGCTGCGCTCTGCATGACAACCGTTTTGGCACGGCTATTTACAATGCCGCCTAACTCTGCGGCACCAGTAGCTTCTGGCCCAGCTTCACCTCGTCCGATTTCAGGTGGTTGAGCTCGCGCAGTACCTGCACGCTCACGTTGAAGCGCTGCGAGATGTTGAACAGCGTATCGCCCTGCTGCACGCGGTGCACTTGCGGCACGGCGGCATTCAGCTCGGCCGGGCGGCCGGGGCGGGCGGCAGCCAGCGCCGCTTTAGCGGTTTCCGAACGAGCGGCGGCCGTTTCGCGGCGCGGCTTTTTAGCAGTGGCCGGTGGGGAGTCGGTATCTTCAGCAACTGGGGCCTGAAACACTAGCTTCTGCCCGGCCAGCACGACTTCCGAATCCAGCTTGTTCCAAGCCAGCAGCTGGGCCGCACTTAGGCCGCGCTCGCGGGCGAGGCGGGTGAGGTTGTCGCCCCGGCGCACGGTGTACAGGCCGGCGGTTGATTTCAGCGCGGGCGCTTCGTCATCGGCGGCGGCAGTTTCTTTCTCGCGGGCTTCGCTCGGCTTGTTCTCCGGCACCCGCACTTTGGCGATGCTGCGCTCGGGCACATTCGCCACGGCGGATGGGGCGAGGGCGTCCGCTTTCGCAGCCTCGCGGGCTTCAGCTCTCGCCGTTTCGCGAGCCAGCTGGCGGGCGGCAGCGCGGGCCTGGGCCTCGGCCGCCGTCTGCTGAATCATTTGGCGCTGGCGAATGGCCACGAGGCGCAACTCCTGCTGCTTCTCCTGCCGCATCAACTCTTGCAGGCGGGCGGCTTCGCGGGCGTTGGCGTTGGCCTGCTCGCGGCGGGCCAGGGCTTCCTCATTTACTAGCGGGGCGGCTGTAGCAGCTACCAGCACCACAGTTTCGGGCACCGGCACGGCTTCGCGGGCCGGGGTGCGCGGGGCGGCTGGGGCGGGCAGCGGCACGAACACCAGCAGCTCGCGGCCGGGTTTTAGGGGGCGGTTTTTGGGCAGCTCGTTCCAGCGGCGCAGCTGGGCGGGGCTCACCTCAAACCGCTCGGCCAGGCTGGCCATGGTTTCGCCCCGGCGTACTTTATAAGAGACTCGGCGGAAGCGCGGAGCGCTGGTTTCGGTGGCGGCCCGGGGACCAGCGGTGGCGGCCAGCAGGCTGCGGCTGGTCCAAGGCTCCACGCCTTCCAGGCGGGGCGGCAGGAACGTGAGTGGGCGCGGCAGCTCGGCGGTGGGCTCGCAGTAGGCCAGCAGCGTGGCGCGGTCCACGTTGCCGAAGTGCTCGGCGGCCGAGGCCGGGAAGCGCACCACGTAGGGCCGGTAGCCGGCCGGCAGCGCCGCGCGGCGCAATTCCGGGTTGAAGCGGGTGAGGTAGAGCGAATCGGAGTAGCCGCAGGCCTGGCTTAGGCGGCGCAGGTCGAAGGCGTGGCCGCGCAGGTTCATCGTGTCCATCGCCTCCGAATACTGGTAGCGCAGCGTGGGCGTGCGCAGGCCGTGAGCCTCGGCGTACTTCATGCTGTACATGATGGCCGTGAAGGTGGGCACGTAGTTGCGCGTTTCGGCCGGCATGTAGGGGTACAGGTCCCAGAAGGTTTTTTTGCCGGTGCGGCGCATCACGCGCTGCACGCTGCCCGCGCCCCAGTTGTAGGCTGCCAGCACCAACTCCCAGTCGTGAAACACGCCATACAGATAGCGCAGGTGCTTGCAGGCAGCTTCGGTGGCCTTTTCGGGGGCCATGCGCTCGTCAATCCATTCGTCGCGCTTCAGGCGCAGGTCGCCGGCGGTGGGGCCCATAAACTGCCACAGGCCGGTAGCCCCCACCGGCGACTTAGCGGTCGGAATCAGGGCTGATTCGACCACGGCCAAGTATTTCAAATCCGTCGGCAGATTATACTGCGTCAGGTATTTCTCGAACAGCGGGAAGTACAGATTTTCGCGCTCCAGCACGCGCTGCAAATAGCTGCGGTTGCGGGCCGTAAACAGGGTCACGTAGGCCATCACCGAATTGTTGAACTGGTGCGGGGCCTCGGTTTCGAAGCAGCCCATGCGGTCGCCCACCAGGTCGCGCAGGGTGGGTGGGGTGCGCAGCCACTCCAGCCGGGCCGAGTCGATGCTGGGCACGGGCACGGCCACTAGCGAGTCGGGCTGCAACTCGAGGCGCACGCGCACGGTATCGCCCAGCAGGGCGGGCAGGGCCTGGGTGGTGGTATCGGGGCGCGGGGCGCGCTGGGCCTGGGCGCGGGCCACGGGCAGCAGCGCCGGCAGCGCCAGGGCCAGCCACAGCGCCCGGCCGCGCAATGCTTTTACTTGCTTAATCCCTTGCTTCATAGCACTAAGGTAGGCGATGGATAAAGAACTTGTAGAGATGAGCGTACGCATTTTTCCCGAAAACGTGACGTTCAGGGTTTTTCTTTTATTCGCGCCTCCTTTGCGCCCCTGCCCTGCCGGTGGGCGGTGGTGGCCGCACGCCCGGCACCTGCTACGCTTGCACCTCAACGCGAAAAGCCCGCAGCACAAGGTGCTACGGGCTTTTCCAGGTTTTTAGCCGAGACTATTTCTTTTGCGTTTTCACGGTTTTACCCGAAACCTTGTCTTTTACTTCGACTTCGTTTTTCTTCTCGTCCCGCTTGGTTTCGGGGTCGGTGTGCTTGGGAGTGCTGACGGGCGTGTTTGCCATGATGGGGAGCTGCAATTAGTGAAAGAATAAACCGCATACGGCATCCAGGCCGGAAAGGCCAGATAATCTCCTTCTTTAGCTCGTTGCAATTATTATTTCACGCTATGCCTCCACCCCCACCGTGCGCCGGATGCCCAGCTTTTTCATGCGGGCTTCCAGCGTTTTGGGGTTGATGTCGAGTAGCAACGCCGCACCCTGCGCGCCGCTCACCCGCCCGCCGGTGCGCGTGAGGGCGGCCAGAATATGGTCGCGCTCCTGCTCTTTCAGCGTTTTAATGGGTTCGGCTGCCGCGGCAACAGGCGCCGTGGTGCCAGCCAGCACCAACGGCGCGCCCGCAAAGCCCGCAAACTCCAGAAACGGCCCTTGGCTCACGATGATGGCCTGCTCCAGCACGTGCTCTAGCTCGCGGATATTACCGGGCCAACTGTAGGCCTGCAGCGCGGCTAAATCGGGGGGCCGCACCTGGCGGACGGGCTTGCCCAGGCGCTTGCTAAGCCGCTGCACGAAGTGGCGCAGCAGCGGCTCAATGTCTTCGCGGCGCTCGCGCAACGGGGCCAGCTCGATGGGGAACACGTTGAGGCGGTAGTATAAATCGGCGCGGAAGCGGCCGGCGGCCACTTCGTCGGCCAGAACGCGGTTGGTGGCGGCAATCACGCGCGCATCGGAGTGCAGCACTTTGGTGCCGCCGAGGCGCTCGAACTCGCGCTCTTGCAACACGCGCAGCAGCTTGGCCTGCAAATCGAGCGGCAGCTCCCCGATTTCATCGAGGAAAATGCTGCCGCCGTTGGCCAGTTCGAACTTGCCAATACGACGCTCCACGGCCCCGGTGAATGCCCCTTTTTCGTGACCGAACAACTCACTCTCAATCAGTTGGGCCGGCAAGGCCGCGCAATTGAGCTTGATGAGGGCACGGGCGTGGCGCGGCGAGGCGTTGTGCAGCTCGCGGGCCACCAGCTCCTTGCCGGTGCCAGTTTCGCCCGAAATCAGCACCGTCGTATCCGTGGGGGCTACCTGGCTGATGCGGAGCTGCACGCGCTGCAGGGCTGGGCCGCTGCCGACGAACGCGCCCGAATCGGCCCCGAAGCGGGCGGAGGTGTTGATTTCATCGACCAGGTAGGTGCGCTCCTGCTCTACCTGCGCCCGCAATTCCTCAATCTGCTCGAAGGCGAAGAGGTTTTCCAGCGCCAGGGCAATCTGCGGGGCCAGGGCGACCACCGTGGCTAGGTCTTCGGGCCGGAAAGCCAGGGGGTTGGGCGAGGCCAGCATGAGCACGGCCGCGCCATCGGGGCGCTGCCAAATGGGCACCACGAGCATGGCGCGCGTGCCATATTCTTCATACACGTGCCGTAACAGGGGGTAGCGCTGGGCCTGCGCCCGAAAGGCCTCGGCGGCGTAGAGGCCGGGTTCCTGCAGCAAGTCGGTCAGCTGGTGGTACATGGCCGACCGGTCCAACTGGTTCAGGCCCTGCTGGCGGTTGGGGTCGAGGGCGACGAGCGGGGCCGTGGGGTCGTCATCAGCCCGCGAAAACTCGGCGAAGCCCTCAAACGGCTCCTGCCGCCCGGCCCGCTGCACCCGCAGCCCAAAATAATCGAACTGCACCACCTGGCTCAAGGCCTCGGCAATGGCTTTGAACAACGGCTCCCGCTGCTTGATGCTAAGCAGAGCATTGGTGATGTTGAGCTGCAAGGTGCGCTCCTGCTCGCGGCGGGCTACTTCCTCGAAGGCCAGCGTGTTGGTTACAGCTACGGCCACGAGGGAGCCGATTTTATCCAGCAGCTTTTCGTCGGCGGGCGTGAGGTGGGGAACACGGCGCGAGGCCAGTGTAAGGAAGCCGGTGAGGCGGCCGGCAAGGTGCAGCGGCACGGCGGTGAGGTGTTTGACGCCCACTTTTTCGAACTTGTTGTAGGGAGCGTAATCCGGGTAGTTCGCCATGTACTCCTTCGGCGTGAATTGCCGCACTCGCGGGTCGGCCACGAGCACTTCGAGCGGCGTGCCGGCGATGGGCGAAAACTGCTCCTGGCCCTCGGGCACGGGTGGGGCCTCATCCACGCCATAGTAGTCGCGCAGGAATAAACGCTTGTACTGCAGTGTTTCATCGAAAATATTGATGCCGATGAGGTCGAACGGGAAGATGAGGCGCAGCTTCGTCGTCACCACCTTAAACAACTGGTTTTTATCGCGGATGGTGGCGATGGCCTCGTTGAGATGCAGCAGCAGGGTTTCGTCGGTGGTGGGCATAGCTTGTAGCGCATGCTTCAGCTTGCGCAGAAAAAGGGGAGAGCAGAGCGGGCTGGCACCAGTTAAAGCAGGTGCCACATTAAAAACTCCTTAAATGTCAGGAGTTAAACACGCCTAATTCCTGATATGTAAGGAACAAGTAATTGAGCGGAAGTTTTGCGCAGCACGGCTGATAAATTCCAAACTATTGATAATCAGCGATTATAAAATATAATAAAGTCCTTCTCCGCGCTGGCACACCTTTCGGTAAGGCATGGGCACACCCTAAGCCACTTGGCCTTATGTTTTCTTCTCACTTTTTGAAGGGCTTTGCCGGTTTGTCGTTGTTCGGCGGCCTGCTGCTGGCCCGGCCGGCGCTGGCGCAAAACCAGCCCAGCGTGCCCGCCGCCGCCCAGGCCATTGGCCTGGCCAGCGACTCCCTGACGCTCGGCGCGACGCTGCAAGCCGTGCTCGATGCCAACCCCAGCATCACCAACCTCACCGAGCTGTCGGCCGCGTCGGCCAGCCGCCTAAGCCAGACGCGGGCCGGCTTCCTGCCCCAGGTAACGGGCACGGCCACGTATACGCGTCTCGACCCCGTGGTGAAGCTGCCCTTTGGTAACGAGACGCTGCAGTTTGTGCCCAATAATAACTACGATTTCCACGTTACGGCGCAGTACCTGCTGTTTGATTTCGGCAAGAACGACGCGACGGTGAAGGTGGCCGAATCGCAGGTACAAACGGCGCAGGACAACATTACGGTAGCCCGCCGCGACCTGGCATTCAACGCCGCGCAGGTGTACTACAACATCCTGTTCATGCGCGAGAGTATTCGGGTGCAGGACCAGCAGATTGCCTCGCTGCAGGCCCACCGCAACGAGATGCAAAAGCGCGTGGAAGGCGGCGTGAGCACCCGTTTCGACGTGACGACCACCGACGTGCGCATCACGCAGGCCCAGAACACCAAGCTCGACCTGCAAAACCAGCTGCGCAACCAGCAGGTGCAGCTGGCCCGCCTGCTGCACAAGCCCCAGCAGGCCGACGTGCCGGTGAAGGGCCGCCTGGACTACCAGCCGCAGCCCGTGGACCTGGAGGCCGAGCTGGCCAAAGCCGCCCAAAACCGTCCCGAAGTGAAGCTGTCGAAAGATGCCGAGGCCACGGCCGAGCTGCAAGCCCGGCTCATCGAGCGCAGCAACATGCCCGTGCTGGGGGTGGGGGTGCAGGCCGGCGGTAAAAA
>JALYUH010000238.1 GCA_030853985.1 Bacteroidota bacterium
CCGTTGGTGAGGTGGTATTTGTATTCATCACCGGGTTTGGCGCTGGCCACATCTACGGCCCAGTAGCCGTCGGCTTCGTATTGCAGCGGGGTTGCGTCGCCCTCCCAGTTATTAAACGTGCCGATAACGGCCACCGAGCTGGCATTGGGAGCCCACACCCGAAACGTAGTGCCATCGGCGTGCGGCACGGCCCCCATGCCGGGTTGCAGGTGGGGGCCATAATCGGTCGGCGGGGTGTTGGCCGGGGTCGGGTTGGAGGGTGCTTTAGAAGCGGTTATGGCGCGGGAAGCGGGTTTGGAAGCGGAAGCGTCAGGCATTGGTAAAACAACTGCCCGCCGCCCGGGCAGCCGAAAATGCGGCCGGTACTGGGCAGGGGAGCCTGGGTATACGAAACTGTCGGGCTTGTGGCCGACCAGAACTGTAGCGTGGGCTTTCCGTCCGCGTCGCCGCGCCGGCGCACCAGCTGTCGTTCAAAAACACGAACCGGAACAGCGTCCGGGGCGGCGTATGCGACCTGAACATTCCCCTGCCATTCCATTCAACGGAAGCTTTTTGCGGCCAGGCGTTGTTAGTTTGTTTTTCGATTTTGAAATTCCTCGTTTGAAAACCCGTCCCAAACCCGTCATTTTTGGCCTCTACGGCTGGTCGTCCGAGTACGGCTTCCGCTACATTCACCCCGCTAACCGCCGCGCCTTCGAACTACTGGAGCCCGTGGGCAAGCTCTTCGAAAAAATTGCCGAAGACGATGAGGGCGAGTGGATTACCATTCGCTACGACGAGCAGCAGTTTCTGGTGCGCCCCGAGCTATTCAAGGAAATCTATCACCGGCCTGCCTTCAGCTTCGGCGATTCGGTGGAGGAAGTAACGCCCACGCCGGGCCAGTACCGCCACTTCGGCCTCATCTCCGACGTGTTTTGGAACGAAGCCACCGACACCGCCACCTACCAGATTGTGGAGCGCAAGCGCAAGCTGCCCCGCGTGTTTGCCGCCAGCGAACTGCGGGCCGATTAAGCAAAGTGTCAGATGCCCAGCGCGATGGCCGCCACCACGCCCACCACGCCCAGGCCCAGCAGCAACCCATAGAGCGGGGCCACGAAGCGCAGCCACTGGTCGAACCGAATGCCGCAGATGGCCAGAATGGCCAGCAGCGAGCCGTTGGTGGGCGTAATGAGTTCGCACAGCCCGGCCGCGTACTGAAAGCAGAGCACCACCACCTGCCGCGACAGGCCGATAACATCGGCCAGGGGAGCGAAGAGCGGCATGGTGAGCGTGGCCTGCCCGCTCACGCTGGGCACGGGCAGGTGCAGGGCGGTTTGCACCGCCATCATGCCCAGCGCCGAAAACACGACCGGCAGATGCCCCAGCGGGGCCGACATGCCCTGCACGATGGTATCGACGATGTGGCCCTGCTCGAGCACCACGAAAATGGCCCGCGCAAACCCAATGAGCAGGGCCGAAAAGGCAATGTCGCGGAAGCCCGTTACGAAGCCCTCGGCCGTGCCCGCCAGGCCTAGGCCGCCCAGCAGCCCGGCCCCCACGCCCAGCACGAAAAACAGCGCCCCCATCTGGTCGAAATCCCAGCCCAGCGCCACCACCCCGTAGCCGAAAATGGAGAAGCACACCAGCAGCAGCAGCAACACCAGCCCGTGGCGGCTGCCGCCGGTAGCATCGGCGGCCACGTCTTCCGCGCGCACGTCGGGCGCCACCCGGTGCCGAATGGCGTGGCGCATGGTGCCCGCAATCCAGAGGCCCACGGCCGGCAGCAGCAGCGCCAGCCGAAACCCGCCGCCCGAGAGCAGCGGCAGCTGCGCCAGCTTCTGGGCAATGCCCACCTGAAACGGGTTTATCGGGCTGAACGCCGCCCCCACGATGGCCGCCCCAATGCTGGCCGCCACCGCCGTGATAACCGGGTAGCCCAGCCGCCGCATCAGCACGAGCAGCACCGGAATGAGGGGCACGACCTCCTCGCCCATGTTTTCGAGCGCCCCCATCGTGGCAAACAGTAGGCTCACCACCGGAATGACGAGCACCTCGCGGCCGTGGGCGCGGACCAGCAGCCAGTCCACGCCGTGGCGCAGCGCCCCGGTCTGGTCGAGCACCGTGAAGGCCCCGCCGGCCAGAAATATTAGGAAGATGACGCCCGCCGCGTCGGCCATGCCCTTGGGGATGTCCACCAGCATGTCGAGCGGGCCTACGGGCGTGGCCGGCACCCGTTGGTAGGAGCCCGGCACCACCACTTCGCGGCCGGTGGCAGCATCTTTGTGGCGGGCAAACTGGCCGGCCGGTAGCACGTAGCTCAGCACGGCGGCCAGCATAATAAAGCCCACCAGCAGCACCAGCGGGTGGGGAAAGCGAAAGGTGTTCATGCCGCAAAGTTGGGGCTTGTCAAGGGACTTGGGAACTTCGGGTCCTGGAGACTTGGTCTAACTTGCGCCCTGGGGTGTTGCCGCCGGCGGCTTTATACTGGCGGAATAGCAGCGGTTGAAACTCCAGCGCAGGGCCGCGCCTCCCCAACACCTCAAGTGTCCAAGAGTACCCAACGAATGACCATCAGCGACTTCAAAGCCCTGCACCAGCGCCGCCAGCTCGCCTACCTGGCCCGGCATGGCATGCGCCTGGCCGAGCGGGCCGAGGATAGTTTCGACCTCGTGCTATATGCCGTGGAAGGGTTTTATGCTGAAACCTGGCGCAGCCGGGGCGAGGAAGCCGTGCTTTTCATCCACGTCTTCCAGAAGCCCGCCGGGCTGGGCGAATACCTGGCCCGCGTGCAACTGCCCGCCGGACTTTAAAGTCCTTGCGCCGCCCCGGCAACCCCGCCGTCCGGCCCATGCCAGCGCCCCGAATGCGGCCAATTCTCCTGTTTCTGCTGCTGCTGACGGGCCTGAAAAGCCTGGCTTCCGCCCAACCCCCGCACGCCGCCCCGCGCCCGCCCGAAGCCTTCGGCTACCGCCGCCTGATGGTTATGTTCGGGCGCGACACCGTGCAGGTGCTGCTGCTTTCGAAGCCCGGCGAAGAAACGCGGAAGAAGCCGCTGCTGCTCTGGGAGCAGGGCTCCATCCCCACGCCGCTGGTGCTCTACGATGAGCGCGGGCCATACGCGGCCTTCCCGTTTCACCCCAAAAAGGTGCTCGAAAGCTGCCACCTGGCCATCATCAGCAAGCCCGGCATCCCGCTCACCTTCGATGTGACGGGACAGGACCCCAACCGCATTTTTCGGGAGCACCAGCCGCCGGCCTACTACTGCGCCCGCAACTACCTCGGTTACTACGTGCGGCGCGACGAGGCCGTGCTGCGCCTCCTCAAAAAGCAGCCCTGGGTCGATGCGGCGCACGTCGTTATCGGCGGGCACTCGCAGGGCACTTCGGTGGTGGCGCACCTGGCCGCCGTGCCGGGCCTGGTGAGCCGGGCCGTGTACCTGAACGGCAACCCGCTGGGCCGGCTCATGTCTATGCTGGCCGAGGGCCGGCAAACGGCCGATACCACCGCCACGGGATGGATTTTCCGGCGCTGGCAGCAGGTGGTGGCCGACCCCACCCGCACCGATTGCCAGGGCGACGACCCGCGCAACACTTACGGTTTCGCCGCCTCCGAAATGCCCGAGTTGCTGCGCACGCGGGTGCCGGTGTTCGTGGGCTTCGGCACGCTGGACCGGGGCGTGGCCGGCGACGACTACCTGCGCCTGGAAACCATCCGGCAGCATCGTACCAACTTCACTTTCCGCGAGTACCCCGGCCGCGAGCACAACTTCTTCGGCGTGAAAAACGGCCAGCCCGACTACGACGACTTTTATTGGGACCAAGTGGGGGAGGATTTCCTGCGCTGGGCGGGCCTGTGGCCGCAGTAAAGCGGTTGCGCCGGAAGCTACTTCCCCAGCCGGTCCACGTCGGTGAGCTGGCCGTTGTTGTGCATGATTTGCAGGTCGAGCACGGTGAGCGACTCCGATTCCTTGCTGTATTTCTCGGGCGAGTTGAGTTCGGTTACCGGCGAGCTGTCGTCGGTTTCATATTCATTGATGGTTACCTCTACCGTGTTGCCGCAAAATAAGGCAATGATTTTCAAATGAAAACAAGGCCGTTTACTTCGCCCACTACCGCGCGGGGCGTGGCGCGCGCCGACCGTTACGAGCGCGGGGCACCGGCATTAGCCGTGGCGGGCCGGGTGCCCCAGGTGGCCCACCCGGCCCGCGTAAACCGGGGAGGGGCGTGCCGCGCTGGCCGCATGAAAATAACTGAAGAATCAGCTGATAAAACACGGGTTGATTTTACGGAGAATTATTTGTGATTGATTCTCAATCTCATCTATGGTTCACGGTGACCGAAGGCCGCCGGGAGTTGACAAAATCGCGGGTTATACGTAGCTTGAGGTACTGCTCTTGCTGCGGCCGCGCCCGCCTGCCGGTTCTGCCGGTAGCTGGGTGTGGCTCGCCGCCCACCCTACTGCTATGGAAACCTATCGCATCATTTACGCCAGCACGGCCGTCCGGTCGTTCGGGGCGGCCGAGTTCGACCGGCTGCTCATGCAGGCCCGCATCTACAACTTCAGCGAAGGCGTGGGCGGGCTGCTGCTGCGGGCCGAAAACCAGTTCCTGGAAGTGCTCGAAGGACCCGCGCCGGCCGTGCAAGCGCTCTACGCGCGCATCGCCGCCGACCCGCGCCACCACGCCGTGCGTATCCTCGAAATGGCGGCCGTGCGGGGCTCTCTTTTTCCGCACGCCAGCCTGGGCTTTGCCGACGTGGAGCCGGCTGCCCTGGGCCGCCTCACGGCCTACCTCGACCCGCTGCACCGCCGGGCGCTGCTGCCGCAGGGCTACGACGAGCACGAAATCATGGCCGACCTGCTGCTGGAGTTTGTGGAGCTGCACTGCCCGTACGTGCTGAGCCGGCCGGGCGACCACGCCAGTAGCCGCCCGCACTACGCCTAGCTTTTAAACGGAAATTCGGCCAGGCTTTCCCACGGGCCGCCCCGGTAGGCCCACAGGTGCAGCCCCGTGCCCACAGCTTCGAACGGCGCGAAACCGGCCTGCAGGTCGGCCAGCAACTGGCGGGCGGCGGCGGGGTCCACTTTGTTCTGGATGGTGATGTGGGGCTGCAGCTTCTGGCGGTCCTGCGGGGTGAGGTGGGGCGCAAAATCGGTTTGCAGCTGCCGGTGCAGCGCGCGCAGCTGGTCGTTTTCGAGCGTGAACGCCACGCCCCGGCCCAGCGAGCGCAGGCCCGAAATGGCCAGCGCCAGCGGCGACCGGGCCTGCGCTACGGCCTGCAAATGCGCCCGCACGGCAGGCAGCTCGGTTCCCGGCAAATGATGAAACAGCGTGAGATGCGCGGCCAGGTAGTTGATGGCGGGCGGAAAATGCTGCCGGCGCAGGTTGTTAAAATACGCCTGCGACGGGGCATCGAGCGCGAGGGTGAGAATGAGGGGCGGGGCGGTTTCGGACATCGGGGAACGGAGTGGTAGTGCCCCCAGGTACGCAAAGCCGGCGGCGGCGGCCGTACTTTGCCGGCCCACTCCGTCCCCTCGCTTTTCACCCGCTCATGTCCGCTTTGGCACCTTTCACGCTCCTCCTGCAGCACGCCGCGCAGGTGCTCACCCTGGCCGGCGGCCCCACCCAGCGCCCGCTGGCCGGAGCCGACCTCGGCAGCTGGCGCATCATCGAAAACGGCTACGTGGCCTGCGTGGGCGACAAAATTGCGGCCGTCGGCCCGATGAGCGAGCTCGACCCGGCCCGCCTCACGCCCGCCACCCGGCTCCTCGACGCCACCGGCCGCGTGCTGATGCCCGGCCTGATAGAATGCCACACGCACCTCGTGTTCGGCGGCAACCGCGCCCACGAGTTCGAGCGCAAGCTGCGCGGCGAAAGCTACCTCGACATCCTGGCCGGCGGCGGCGGCATTCTGAGTACCGTGCGCGCCACCCGCGCCGCTTCGGAAGCCGAACTTTTGGCCAATGCCCTCCAGCACCTCGCCGGTTTCCGGGCCTACGGCGTAACCACCGTGGAGGCCAAAAGCGGCTACGGCCTCGACCGCGCCACCGAGCTGCGGCTGGTGCGCGTGGCCCGGCAGGCCGGCCGGCAGCAGGCCGTGCGGGTGGTGCCCACCTTTCTGGGCGCGCACGTGGTGCCGCCCGAGTTCAAAGTCGCCGGCCCGCGGGCCTACGTCGATTTCATTTTGCGCGAAGTGCTGCCGGAGCTGCAAGGCGAGGCCGAATTCGTGGATATTTTCTGCGAGGAAGGCGCTTTTCCGCTGGAGGTTTCGCGCTACTACCTGGCGCAGGCCCGCGCCATGGGCTTCGGCCTGAAAATCCACGCCGAGCAGCTGCACGACCTCGGTGGCTGCGAGATGGCCGCCGCGCTCGGGGCCATCAGCGTCGACCACTGCGACTACCTGACGCCCGCCGCGGCGGCCCGCATCGCACAGCAAACCCAGGGCCAGACCGTAGC
>JALYUH010000256.1 GCA_030853985.1 Bacteroidota bacterium
TCCGCGCCGGCCCGCCAGGTACTTATCGGCCACGTAAGGCTCGTAGGGCTGTTGCGGTGTACCCGTCATGCGCTGGTTCCAGCGCTGGCGCACGGCCGGCACCTGCCACCAGTTGGCGGCCCGCAAGGTGGGGTCGTCGAAGGCGGAGCGGGTGCGGGCCAGGGCGTTGGGCCGCAGCTTCGAAAGCAGAAACGGCAGGCCCCGCTGGCGCAGCTTGGCCAGGGTTTCGCGGAAATCGTCGGCGGTGATGAGGGGCATTGCAAACAATAATCAGGTGGCAAGCTTACGCGACCGCAGCTTCCAACTGCTGCTTTAGCGCCGCATTACGCACTTTCAGGAACTGAGTCAGGTAGTTTTTCAGGAATAACTTATCGAACCAGCGGCCCACGATGCCCAACGGGCTGCTGAACTCGAACACGTCGCGCACCCGGGTACCGCCCGGGATGGCTTCAAAATAATGGTCGTGGCGCAGGGTTTTGAAAGCGCCGCGCACCAATTCATCCCGAAAATGGTGGGGAGGCGCAGCCGCCGTAATGCGCACCGTCAGCCGCTGCCGGACACCAAGGTGCCGGGCTTCCCAAGTCACCATGTCGCCCAGGGCCAGCTGCCCGCTGACGGGGCCGGCCACCACCCGCTCGCCGGTTGCCCTGGCGGAATCCACGTGCGCCTGCGTGTTGAGGGCCAGCGCGTAGCAGGCAGCCGGCGGGGCTTGCACCCGCATTTCCAATTCGATGCGCGCCATTGCTTCAACGGCTATTTTAGCCCCTTCAGCACAGCCATGGTATTGCGCACGTGGTCGGTGGCCCCGGTCAGCGAGTTGAAGATGTACTGGATAACCCCTTCTTTATCAATTATAAACGTGACGCGGCCGGGCAGCAGGCCCAGCAGGGCACGGGGCACTTCGTAGAGCTTGCGCACCAGCCCATCGGTATCGGCCAGCAACTCGAAGGGCAGGCGGTGCTTCTGCGTAAATTTCTGGTGCGACTGCTCGCTGTCGGAGCTGATGCCCACAACTTCGGCCCCGAGGTCTTTGAAATCTTCGTACTGGTCGCGGAACGAGCAGGCTTCGGCGGTGCAGCCGGGCGTATCATCTTTGGGGTAGAAATAGAGGACCACGTGGCGGCCCCGCTGGTCGGCCAGGCGAAACGGCTGGCCGGAAGTGGTGGTGAGGGTGAAATTGGGCGCGGACTGGCCTACCTGGAGCATGGTAAAGACAATGAATTGAGTCCGCAAAGTACGGCCGGTGTCAGGCTTTGCGGCAAAGGCGTCATCTTTGCACCCCGTTCGTTCACTTGCCTTCATGTCGCAGCCCCGCATCAGTGTTATCATTCCCGCTCACAACGAGGCTGGGGCCATTGGCTTGGTGCTGGCCGAAATTCCGGCGGGGCTGGCGCACGAAGTAATTGTGGTTGATAACAACTCGACCGACGACACCGGCCGCGTGGCCCGCGCCAATGGCGCAACCGTGCTGCGCGAGCCCCGTCCCGGCTACGGTTACGCCTGCCTGGCGGGTATGGCCCACGCCTTCGGGGGCGCTAAATCCGAGTGGCCCGACCTCGTCGTATTTCTCGATGGCGACCATTCCGATTTCCCCGAACAAATGCCCGAACTACTGGCCCCGCTTCTGCGCGGGGAGGCCGACCTCGTTATTGGCTCGCGGGCCCTGGGCGAGCGCGAAAAAGGCTCCCTGTTGCCTCAGCAGCGCTTCGGCAACTGGCTGGCTTCCCGCCTATTGAATATGCGCTACGGCGGCAATGTCACCGATTTAGGCCCGTTCCGCGCCATTACAACAACGGCGCTCCTGGCCATCGGCATGCAGGACCAGACCTACGGCTGGACCGTAGAAATGCAGGTAAAAGCCGCCCGCCAGGGCCTGCGCACCGTGGAAGTGCCCGTGCGCTACCGCAAGCGCATCGGCACTAGCAAGGTATCGGGCACGGTGAAGGGCACCCTCGGGGCCGGCTACAAAATCCTCTGGACGATTTTCAAATACTGGTAATCCGGCTTGCCGCAGGTGCCTGCGGCCCGCTTTTTGGGGGCCGCGCTTCTTTTTTCGCTTTGTCGCACGCTCACGTTTTCTATTTCTGATGGCCGTACTGCCGATTTTGCTGGTGGTGCTCTATGGGCTGTGCCTGCTGTTTATTTTGGGGTTCAGTTTGGGGCAGTGGCAGCTCACGCGGCTGGCGCTGCGGGCCTACCGCCAGGGGCTGCCGGCCACGCCGCCCGCGCCGGCCGTGTGGCCCACCGTACTGGTTCAGCTGCCGTTATATAACGAGCAGAACGTGGTGGAGCGGGTTATCGACGCCTGCGCCGCCCTCGACTACCCCGCCGACCGCCTGCACATTCAGGTACTCGACGACTCGAACGATGCCACCGTGGCGCTGGCCGGTGCCCGGGTGGCACACCACTCTGCTCAGGGCCTGACTATCAGCCACGTGCGGCGGCCCGACCGCCAGGGTTTTAAGGCCGGGGCATTGCGCTACGGGCTCGAAGGCAATACGGATGAGTACGTGGCCATTTTCGATGCCGACTTCGTGCCCGAAGCCGATTTTTTGAAGCGCACCATCCCTTACTTTCTGCCCGACGAAAAAGTTGGGGTGGTCCAGACGCGCTGGGGGCACCTGAACGAGGACGAGGACCTGCTGACGCGTTTGCAGGCCTTCGGGCTGAACGCGCACTTTCTCATTGAGCAAGTGGGGCGCACGTTTGCAGGCTTCTTCATCAACTTCAACGGCACGGGCGGCGTGTGGCGGCGCGCCTGCATCGACGATTCCGGCGGCTGGCACACCGACACCCTCACCGAGGACCTCGACCTGAGCTACCGCGCTCAGCTGCGCGGCTGGCGCTTCCTGTACCGGCCCGATATTGTGGCCCCCGCCGAGCTGCCCGCCGTGATGGACGCCCTCAAGTCGCAGCAGTTCCGCTGGACCAAGGGCGCGGCCGAAACCGCGCACA
>JALYUH010000302.1 GCA_030853985.1 Bacteroidota bacterium
GGGCTTTTCTGTGTTTGAACACCGCTTGTTTTAGGGCCGGCCCGTGGTATTGAGCGGCACGGGGGTACCATAATCGAGGCGATTAAGGCGGGTTTCGGTAGGTGTGGTGTTGGGGTTGTTGGTGTTCACATTTTCGATGCGCTTTTCGCGGTTGATTTCGGCGGCCTGCTCGCCCAGGCGCACGCGGTTGGGGGTGGCATCGGGCACGGCGTAGCCTCCTTGGCTGGGCGTACCGTTGCTGTTGTAGATAGCGCGGCGGTCGGCATCGGTTCGAACGGTGTTGGGCACGGCGCTGGGCGTGGCAGTTTCCGAAATCTGGTCCGAAACCGAGCAGCCGGCCAGGCTGCCGGCCAACAACAGGGCGCTCAGGCTATTATTCAGGCGAAAGAGAAGCGAAGAAGTCATGGCGAAAAGCAAAACAGGCTGCCGAACTCGACAGCCTGATTGAAACGCGGGATACGGGCCTGGGGTTGGCTCGGTTAGGCGGGCAGGAAGGCCGCGCCCACGGGCACAATGCCATCCCAGAGCACCATGCGAGCTTCGAGGCAGCGTAGGGCCACCTGCTGGCACTCCTACCAGCGAATGGGGTCGTCGCCGCAAAGCTCGCGCACCATTTGCTCGGCCAGCGGCGCGTGAACCTCTTCGTCGAGCTCGATGTGGCGGTCGAGGTAGTACACGAACGTATCGAGCTGGCCGGGAAACCGGTCGCGCAACTCGCTCACCAGCTGGCGGAACATAGCCGGAATCAAATCTTCGCGGCCGAAGGTGAAGGCGGCTGCCACGGCGTGCGGCTGGCCCGAGTTGATAATATCGAAAGTCGTTTCAACAAACTCGCGCACCGAGGCAGGCGCTTCGGCTTCGGTGAGGGCCTGGCCCACGGTGCGGCCGGCCGCGATGGCTGCCACCAGCCGCTGGATGGGCGCGGTGTTGGCCCCGCACTCCTCCATGGCTTGCACGTAGAGCTCGAAGTGGCTGACAGGCCGCCCTGCAAGGTCGATATCGGACTCCTCGCCCAGCACAATTTCGTTGATGAGCCGGCGCGTATCCGGGTTGGCCGAGGGCACCCACGGCACGGTTACACAGGTTAAATCGCGCTGCAACGCCTTCAGCAGCGACATAAAATCCCACACCGCAAACACGTGGTGCTCCATAAAGCGGCGTAGGTCGGCCAGCGTTTCGAGGCGCTGGTACAGGCCGTTGTTCAGCAGCTGCTGGCGCGTGGGCTCCACTGCGCATTGCAGGTGCTGCATTGAGCTGAAGGAATTTCCCATAGGTAAGGAAATCAGGAAAAAAATAGCACTGCCTGGCAACAGCCCTGGCTTGGTAAGCACCAAGGCGCGCGGGTGAAGCAAGTACAAACGAAAAGCTCCCCGGCTTGGATTGCCGGGGAGCTTAAAAATATGAATTTTCCCAGAAAATCACCAATCTTTCTTTTACTTCTTCTCGAATACCAGCGCGTTGCCATCCATGCAGTAGCGCTCGCCAGTGGGCTTGGGGCCGTCGTTGAAGACGTGGCCGAGGTGGCCGCCGCATTTAGCGCACACAATTTCGTCGCGGCTCATGCCGAAGCTGTTGTCGGAAGCCACTTTCACGCTACCAGCGGCGGCCGGCGCGAAGAAGCTGGGCCAGCCGGTGCCCGACTCAAACTTGGTATCGGAGGTGAAAAGTAGGTTGTGGTCGGCGGCGCAGTAATAGGTGCCGGCGGCGTGGTTGTCGTGGTATTTGCCGGTGAAGGCGCGCTCGGTACCCTGCTCGCGCAGGATGTAATACTGGTCGGGCGTGAGGGTTTTCTTCCACTCAGCATCGGTTTTGCGCACCGCGAATTCGTCGGGCTTGCCGGTCACGGGCTGGGCTTTGGGGTACGTTTTACTGCCCGCAGTGCGGGCGGGCGCGGCCATATTGGCAGCTACGTCGCGCTTCTGCGAGCAGGCCGAATTGAGTGAAAGGACCGAAACAAATAGTATCAGCAGGGAAAAGCGCATGGCGGGAATGGGGTTTAATGACAAGTGACCAACATACGGCGGCGGCGCCCGGTTCGGTCGTGGGGCTAGACGAAAGAAGGCCGGGAACCTTACACCGCAGCTAATCGATTTAGGGCGACGAGCTTGGCTGCGCGGCGGGGTGCGGCAGCCAGGCGCGGGGTAAGAGTTGAGTAGCACAAGGCTTTACGCGTTTTTATCTGTACCTTTGCACCCGCAAAACCAATCCATATGGCCAACAATATCCGGAACATTGCCATCATCGCTCACGTTGACCACGGCAAGACGACTCTGGTGGATAAAATTATCCACGCATCCAAGATTTTCGACGCGCACCAGCACTTCGATGACCTGATTCTCGACGACAACCCCCTGGAGCGCGAGCGCGGCATTACCATCGTTTCCAAAAACGTATCGGTACGCTACAACGGCACCAAAATCAACATCATCGACACCCCTGGTCACGCCGACTTCGGCGGCGAGGTAGAGCGCGTGTTGAAGCTGGCCGACGGCGTACTGCTGCTCGTGGATGCCTTCGAAGGCGCCATGCCGCAGACCCGCTTCGTGCTGGGCAAAGCCATTGCTTTGGGCCTGAAGCCCATTGTGGTGGTGAACAAAGTGGATAAGGAAAACTGCCGCCCCGACGAGGTGCACGAGCAGGTTTTCGACCTCATGTTCAACCTCGGCGCTAGCGAAGACCAGCTCGATTTCGTGACCTTGTACGGTTCCTCGAAGCAGGGCTGGATGAGCACCGACTGGAAAGTAAAAACCGACAACCTGATTCCGCTGCTCGACGCGGTTATCGCGTCGATTCCGCCCGCGCCAACGTTGGACGGCACGCCCCAGATGCAAATTACCTCACTCGACTATTCGTCGTTCGTGGGTCGTATCGCCATCGGCCGCGTGCACCGCGGCACGCTGAAAGAAGGCTCGAACATGAGCTTGATGAAGGCCGATGGCAGCATCAAAAAGGTGAAAATTCGCGAGCTGCACGTATTTGAAGGCCTCGGCCGCGTGAAAGTGGACGAGGTAAGCAGCGGCGAAATCTGCGCCGTGTCGGGCATCGAAGGCTTCGACATCGGTGATACGCTGGCCGACGCTGACAACCCCGAGCAGCTGGAGCGAATCAGCATCGACGAGCCGACGATGAACATGCTGATCACCATCAACAACTCGCCGTTCTTCGGCAAGGAAGGCAAGTTCGTGACCTCGCGTCACCTGCGGGACCGTCTGTTCAAGGAAACCGAGAAAAACCTCGCCCTGCGCGTGGAGGCGACCGATAAGGAGGATACTTTCCTGGTGTTCGGCCGCGGTATTCTGCACTTGTCGGTACTCATCGAGACCATGCGCCGCGAAGGCTACGAGCTGCAGGTGGGCCAGCCCCAGGTGTTGTTCAAAGAGGACGAGAAAGGCAAGCGCACCGAGCCCATCGAGCTACTCGTAGTGGACGTGCCGGAGGAATCGGCTGGCAAGGTAATCGAGCTGGTGAGCATGCGCAAAGGCGAAATGACCATCATGGAGCCCAAGGGCGACTTGCAGCATCTGGAGTTCACGATTCCGTCGCGCGGCCTGATTGGCCTGCGTAATAACGTGCTGACCGCCACCGGCGGCGAGGCCATCATGAACCACCGTTTCGTGGATTATGAGGAGCACAAGGGTCCGATTCCCGGCCGGATTGCTGGTTCGCTGATTTCGTTGGAAACCGGTGCCGGCACGGCTTACACCATTGACAAGCTCCAGGACCGCGGCTCGTTCTTCGTAGACCCAGGCGAGGAAGTGTACGGCGGCCAGGTTATCGGCGAGCATACCCGCCCCAATGACCTGACGGTGAACATCCAGAAAGGCAAGAAGCTGACCAACATGCGGGCTTCGGGCACGGATGACAACGCGAAAATCACCCCCAAGCGCCAGTTTTCGCTGGAAGAAGCCATGGAATACATTCAGAAGGATGAGTACCTGGAGGTGACGCCGAAGTCGATTCGGATGCGCAAGATTCTGCTCGACGAAAACGAGCGTCTGCGCTACGCCAAGCAGGCTGACTAATTAGCGCCCGCTTTCACACGTAAAACGCCCAGCTTCGGACTCCGAGGCTGGGCGTTTTATTTATTAAGAACTGCTGAATGCAAAAGGGCAGCTATTTTCACCGACATTTTCTTTTCCGCTTCGCTTTCCTTTTATGCTCAAAAAATCTACCCTTTTCCTTCTGCTTGCTTTATTGCTCACTGTCCGGCCGGGCCGGACTCAGTCCTTGGCCGGAACGATGGTCGAACATCCGACCAAATCAGACTACAAGCTTTCCCGGGCGGGTTTCGAGGACGCTTATGCGTTTAACGATACGGCGCGTGCCATTATTCGCCTGTATTACGCTAAGTGGCGCACCGGGCTCAAAATCATGCGGTTTGCGGCCATTCCGGTTCCGGTCGTTACCGCAATTGGACGGCATTACGAGCCCAACCCGGCCACGTACGGCGTGACGCCGAACTACAATGCCTACTATTACGACTCGTGGGTGCCCGCCACGGCGTTTAGCCTGCTGGGGGTTTCGGCTTTCGGGGTAATCCGGGCCGTCAGCAACGGGCGCGACCAGCTGTATCAGATTATTCGTCAGTATTATACCACCCGGCGGCTGCCCCCAGCGGTACGCATTGCGGCCCTCAGGCCCTATTTGCTGGAGGTGCAGCAAGAGGGAGTACTGCCCCGCTAATTTTATTTTCTCATGCGCTCAATATCTTCCGAAACCTTAAGCCGCTTTGTGCAGCTTTTCACCCTGAATGATGCGGAGGCCACC
>JALYUH010000320.1 GCA_030853985.1 Bacteroidota bacterium
CTACATCGCAACGAATAATCGTCACTGTATTTTGCATTCGCCGATTCGCCGCGCGGCGGCGAGACGCGGACTACCAAGTCCGCGCTACTTTCGCCTTCGCGTCAGGCAACGTTGGCATTGCGGCAGCGTCCTTCGCGCGAAAATCATTTTCACCATTTCGTTTCACTATGAAGCACCTTTTCGCGCTGGGCCTGCTGGGCCTCGCGGCCACCACGCCGGCGTTCGCGCAGGCTCCCACCCCGTCGGCTGCCAAGTCCGAGTCGCCGTACCGCGCCTCGGCCACCAAAATCAACGACCTGGTGCACACCAAGCTCGACGTGCGCTTCGACTACGCCAAGCGCCATATGCCGGGCAAGGCCTGGATAACCCTCCAGCCCCACGGCTACCCCACCGACTCGCTCCGGCTCGACGCCAAAGGCATGGACATCAACACGGTGGCCCTGATGAACGGCACTACGCAAACCCCGCTAAAATACACCTACGCCGATGGCATGAACCTGCGCATCAACCTGGGCCGCGTGTTCAAACCGGGCGAGGAGTACACGGTCTACATCGATTACGTCTCGAAGCCCGACGAGTTGAAGGTGAAGGGCTCGGCCGCCATCACCGATGCCAAGGGCCTGTATTTCATCAACCCCGACTCGACGGTGAAGGGCAAGCCGGTGCAAGTCTGGACGCAGGGCGAGACCGAAGGCTCGTCGGCCTGGTTCCCGACCATCGACCGCCCCAACCAGAAAACCACCGAGGAAATCTCGATGACCGTGCCCAGCAAGTACGTCACTTTGAGCAATGGCCGGATGGTGAGCAGCACGCCCGCTGGCCCCGGCCTGCGCACCGACGTGTGGAAAATGGAGCTGCCGCACGCCCCGTATCTGTTTATGATGGCGGTGGGCGACTTTAAGATTTACAAAGACACTTGGCGCGGCAAGGAAGTCAACTACTACCTCGAACCCAAATACGCGCCCTTCGCCAAGCAGATTTTCGGCAACACGCCCGACATGCTGGAGTTCTACTCCAACCGCCTCGGCGTGGAGTATCCGTGGAATAAATACAGCCAGATTGTGGCCCGTGACTACGTGAGCGGCGCCATGGAAAACACCACGGCCACGCTGCACGGCGAGCAGGTGCAGATGACCGACCGCGAGCTGATTGACCGCGAGTACGGCTCCGAATCGGTGATTGCGCACGAGCTGTTTCACCAATGGTTTGGCGACTACGTGACGGCCGAAAGCTGGTCCAACATCACCGTGAACGAGACGATGGCCGACTTCTCGGAAGGCCTCTACGCCGAGCACAAGTACGGCCGCGACGCCGCCGACGCCCACTACTACCGCTACCTGCGCCGCTACCTAAGCTCGCCCCGCGATGCCGCCAAAAACCTGGTGCGCTTCCACTACGACGAGCAGGAGGAGGTTTTTGACCTGGTAAGCTACCAGAAAGGCGGGGCCATTATGGACATGCTGCGCACCCATTTGGGTGATGACGTGTTCTTCGCCGGCCTAAAGAAGTACCTCACCGATAACAAGTTTGGCAACGGCGAGGCGCACCAGATGCGCCTGGCGTTCGAGGCCGTATCGGGCCAGGATTTGAACTGGTTCTGGAACCAGTGGTACTTCGCGCCGGGCCACCCCGTCGTGAGTATCGACTACGCCTGGGACGCGGCCAAAAAGGCCGAAACCGTGACCGTGAAGCAGACCCAGGCCGGCCAGACCTTCCGCCTGCCCTTCACCATCGACTACTACGCGGGCGGCAAGGTGCTGCACCAGCCCGTGACCATGACGGAGGCCACCCAAACCTTCACCATGCCCCTGTCGGCCAAGCCCGACCTGGTGAACGTGGACGCCAACAAGAAGACGCTCTGGCTGAAAACCGATAACAAGTCGGCCGCCGAATACGCCTTCCAGTACGCCCACGCGCCCTTGTTTGTGGACCGCCGCGAGGCCATTGATGCCGCGGCCAAAGACCAGACCGTGGCTGCTAACCGCACCACGCTGCTGGCCGCCCTCAACGACAAGTTCTACAACAACCGCCTAGCCGCCGTGGAGGCCCTGAAGCTGGATAACAAGGACGTGGCCAAAGCTGCTACGCCCGCCCTGCGCAAGCTGGCCGCCAACGAAAAGGAGCCCTGGGTGCAGGCCTCGCTGCTCGGCGCGCTCGCCAAGCTGAAGGATAAAAAGGACGAGGGGTATTTCAACAAGCAGCTTAGCAGCCAGTCGTACAACGTGCAGGGTGCCGCCCTGCGCGCCCTGGCCGTGGTGCAGCCCGCCCAGGCCCTAAGCCGCGCTAAAACCTACGAAAACAACGCCCAGGGCGCCGTAGCCCAGGCCGTTACCGAAGTGTACGCTAAGGCCGGCGGCCAGGCCGAATGGGCTTACGTACGCGACAAGTTTGACGCGGCCCGCCCCCAGAGCAAGTTCAACATGATGGAGCCGTTGGCTACCATTACCGGCCGCTTGGACGATGCCGCGTCCATCACCGAAGGCATCACCCGCCTCAAGGATTTGGGCATCAAGTACAAGAGCTACGGGGCCGATAAGCCGGTGATGAACATGCTGCAAGGCATTGCCAAAGCCCAAAGCAGCCGCCCGCAGGCCGCCGCCACCCAGCAGGCCGTCGACCAGGCCGTGGCCGCCGTGCAGGCGGCCAAGTAGGCCCGTCGCGCCGGGTCCGGCCGCCATGTGGTGGTCGGACTTTCAGCCAACAAAAAAGCCCTGTTGCGTTATGCGGCAGGGCTTTTTTGGGCGCGGTTAGCAGTTATTGCGGGTAAATGGCAAGTTGCAATTCGCCTACTTCTTCTCGGCGGCGGTTTTCTTTTCGACTACCACTTCCTTGGCCGGGTCGTGCTTGGGGCCTTCGAAGGAGTTGGCATCCTTGTCTTTTTCCTCTTCGTGGTTAGCCGCTTCGGTGGCGTAGATGTGCTCCATTTGGGTCATCATGTCTTCGCCGTCCACGTTCAGGTCTTTGAGCACGCCGTCGGCGATGTCGTACACGAGGCCGTGCAGGCGGGGCGGGTTGTCGCCGCGCATAGCGTTCTGGATGATGTTGGTTTTGGCCAGGTTACGCACCTGCTCAATCACGTTCAACTCCACCAATCGACGGGCGCGCTGGCCATCGTCCTTGATGCGCAGGTACTCGGCTTCGTGCAAGCGAATTACGTCGCGGATGTTCACCAACCAGTTGTCAATCAGGCCGTACTGCTTGTTGGAAGCCGCTGCGGCCACGCCGCCGCAACCGTAGTGGCCACACACCAGAATGTCCTGCACGCCCAACACTTCCACGGCGTATTGCAGCACGCTTAGCAGGTTCATGTCGCTGTGTACGACCAGGTTGGCGATATTGCGGTGCACAAACATCTCGCCCGGACCCGTACCCGTGATGCCCGAGGCCGGCACCCGCGAGTCGGAGCAGCCGATGAACAGATACTTGGGCTTCTGGCCGTTGGCCAGGTTCTTAAAAAAGTTAGGGTCCTTGGCGTTGCGGTCGGAAACCCACTGCTTATTGTTTTCGAGAATTTTGCTGATGCCAGCCATAGTAAAAGGAGAAGTTTTTCGGCCAAGCCGCTGCCGAAGCAACTACCCGGCGCATGGGGCCCCGCAACCCGGCCGGGCTGCGTTGCGATGAGGCGCTGCTCAAGGTAGCGCCAATTAGGGATTGAAAAGTAGTTGCTGCGAATTCCTACGGCGGGAACCCTGGTACCGTTTAGGCGCTGCGGTGGCGGTAGTCGTTCGGGCGGGCTGTTGTTTTGACTAAGTGGTGAGTGCGGAGGGGCAGCGTCCCGCGCGAAAACGTGAGCGTTACGGCTGGCGTTGTTCGCTGTTTTTCGTAGCTATTGACTTCACCACCAAGTACCTGCTCACTCACGGGCGGGTTCTGCGATTGGCCGTTGCTGTTGGTCGTCATGGCGAGTATAAGAGCGAAAGCGGCAATACCGGAATCAGGCGTTGTGGTGCGCCGCATGACGTACTGACCAACCGCCTTCGATTAATAACTGCTTCCGGCCGCTTAGTGGGCCCCCAGCGCCACTTGGCGGATGCCGCGCAGCTCCAACTCAATGCCCCGGGCCGGGGCAGCCTGCCGGAAAGCCTCGATGGCTTCGAGCACGTCGTGGTCGATAACGTCGGAGCGGGTGCCGTCGAGGATGACGCGGCTGTTGGTGGGCAGCTGCTCCAACGTGGTCACGATGCTGGCTTTGTTGAGGAAGGAAACGTGCTCGGGCAGGCGCAGGTGAAGCAACCCGCCTTCGTCTCCTTCGGCCGCATCAGCCGCCTCATCGCGCCGCAGGTAGGAGCCCGCTTTGGCATTATCGCGCAGAATGAAGAAGAAGCCTAGCACCAGGCCGATGCTCACGCCCTTCAGCAAGTCGGTGAAGAGCACGGCCACGATGGTGATAATGAAGGGAATGAACTGCTCGCGGCCCAGCTGCCACTGCTTGCGGTAGAGCGCCGGTGTGGTCAGCTTGAAGCCCACCAGCAGCAGCACGGCCGCCAACGCCGACAGTGGAATCAGGTTCAGCACCGCGCCCAGAAACAGCAGGCTCGTGAGCAGCAGCAGGCCGTGGATGAAGGCCGACATTTTGCTTTGCGCCCCGGCCGCCACGTTGGCCGATGAGCGCACGATAACCGCCGTGAGCGGCAGGCCGCCCAGCAGCCCACTCACTAGGTTGCCCGCGCCTTGGGCCAGCAACTCGCGGTTGGTGGGCGTGTGGCGCTTTTGCGGGTCGAGGTTGTCCACGGCTTCCACGCTGAGCAGCGTTTCGAGCGAGGCCACAATGGCAATGGTGAAGGCCACGCCGTAGGTGGCGGGGTTGCGCAGGGCGCCAAAGTCGGGGAAAGTCATTTCGCCGGCCAGCTGTCCCAGCGAGGAGAGCACCGGCAGCTTCACGAGGTGCTTGGGCAGCACCTGCAAATCGGGGGCGAAAGTTTTCAGCAGCTGGTTGATGCCCACAGCCACCAACACGGCCACCAGCGCGCCCGGCACCAGCCGCGCCCACGACTGCCGCCGGATGGGAGCAGTGTTCCACAGCAGTAGCAGCGCCAGCGACGCTCCCCCCACCAGCACCGAGCCGGGGCTGAGGGCCCGCGACGCCGCCACGATGGCCGAAAACGTGTTCTGCCCATTGAACTGCAGAAAGTCCATGTCCTCGAAGTAGTCGGTATCAGCCCCCAGGAAGTGCGGAATCTGCTTCAGAATGAGGATGATACCGATGGCTGCCAGCATCCCCCGAATCACGGCCGCCGGGAAGTACAAGGCAATAATGCCCGCCCGGGCCAGCCCCAATCCCATCTGGATGACGCCCGCCACGGCCGTAGCCGCCAGCACCGCCGGCCACGAGCCCAGCGACGAAATAGCCGACAACACTACCACCGTAAGGCCGGCCGCCGGCCCGCTCACGCTCACCGCCGAGCCGCTGAGCAGGCTCACTACCAAGCCGCCCACGATGCCCGCAATTACGCCTGCGAGCAGCGGCGCGCCCGAGGCCAGCGAAATGCCCAGGCACAGCGGCAGTGCCACCAGAAACACCACCAGCCCCGCCGGCGCATCCTGCCCGATGGTGCTGAACAGCGACGCCTTGGGCCGGGGCTCGGCAGGAGTTGCGGGAGGTGCAATGGGAACGCCGGTTTGGGCCGGCGAAGAAATTACCTGAGTCATAATAGGATGTTTGCAGTCCGCCGCCCATCGCCGAAATTTGGCTAAGGGGGGAGTTCTGAATACAAGATTACTCGGGCGCTATTAAGACTGAATTAAAGGAAAATTAAAAGGGAATTAAAAGCGAAAATCCCGACAAAAAGAGCCCCACACAGCGCGTAGCGAAGCCCGACCCTTTTTGAGCCGGCCTTATTATCCGCCCATCGCCGGCCATTCCAGCCACACCTGCGTGCCCTGGCCGAGCTCGCTCTCCACGCGCACCGTGCCGCCGTGCAGGGCCATGATACGCGCCGCCAGCGGCAGCCCGATGCCGTGCCCTGGCACCGCCCGTGCCGACGCCGCCCGAAAGAACGGCACGAACACCTGCTGCAAGTCCGCTGCCGAGAGGCCCGGCCCTTCGTCGCTCACCAGCAGCGACACGCTCGTGCGGCTTCGGGCCAGCGTGGCCGTCACGGTGCCGCCAGTTTGCTTCGAGAACTTGCAGGCATTGTCCAGGATGTTGAGCACGGCGGAGAGCAGCAGCGCTTCGTTGCCGCGCACAACAAAGGAGTCGGCTTCTCCAAAGTCGAGGTCGACGCGGCAGGTGGAATGGCGGCGCAGTAGCTGCTCGTGGGCCTGTAGCAGCAGGTCATCGATGCTCACGGGCGCCATGGGCACCTGCGAGGGGTCGTCGGAGGCGCGGGCAATTTGCAGCAGGCCGTTGGTGAGGCTGTTGAGCTGCCGGGCCGAATCGAGGGTACTTTGCAGCACGCGGCGGTACTCGGCCGGCGAGCGTTCGGCTTGCATTTGCGATACTTCCAGCTCGCCAATAAGAGCCGTGAGTGGCGTGCGCAGCTCGTGCGACGCATCGCGCACGAAAGTGCGCTGGCCCACAAAGGCGGCTTCCAGCCGGTCGAGCAGGCGGTTGAAGCGTTGGGTGAGCAAGCCAATTTCGTCGGTGGGTTCGCCGGTGCGGGTGATGCGCTGGCTTAGGTCGGTGGCGGTGATGCCGTCTACCTCACGCACCATGCGGCGCAGCGGGCGCAGCGCCTGCCCGGCAAAAAACCAGCTGCCCGCCCCCGCCACCGCCACCGCCGCCAGAAATCCCAACGCCAGCAGTCGCCACAGCTCATTCAACTGCTGCCGGCTGTCCTCATCCACCGACGAGGCCACCACCACCAACGGCCCCAGTCGGGCATCCTTGTAGAGCAGGCCCACCGTTTCGTGGTAGTTGGTTTCCGGTTCGAGCACGGCCTGGCCAGTGCGGCGCACCTGGGCCAGCCAAGCGGGGGGCGCGGGCCGGGCCGCCCCCTGCCCTTCCCGAAAAACCAGCTGGTTTTTAGCATCATACACCCGGCCCTGCTCGGCAGGTAGCGTGCGGTAGAGCTGGCGCAGGTAGCGCCGGTAGGAGGCTTCCTCGCCGGCATCGGCACGGCCCTCCTGCCCGGCCACGTAGGCGTGGCCCACCACCAAGGTACGCTTGAACAGGCTCTGGGTGAACTCATTCCGGCGCGACTGCTGCGTGGCGAAGTAGATAGCCAGCGCAAACAGCAGCAACGTCACGGCCAGAATCGACCCGAACTGCAACGCAAGGCGAAGGCGAATGGACATTTGCTGGATATGGCTAATTAACAGACCGTCATGCAGAGCGCGGCGAAGCATCTTGCCCGCATTCACTAAATCAATCGTTGAATAAGAGAGTTACCAATGGCGGGCAAGATGCTTCGCTGCGCTCTGCATGACGGTCATTTCGAGCTTTGCCAACTCACCCTTCGTTCTTCATCACGTACCCCATCCCTACCAGCGTGTGAATCAGCTTGGGCTCGAAGCCCTTGTCCACTTTCTTCCGCAGGAAATTGATGTACACATCAATGACATTCGAGCCCGTATCGAAGCTCAAATCCCAGACGTGCTCCAGCAAATCGGCCCGCGAAACCACGCGGTTCTGGTTGCGCAACAGGTACTCCAGCAGCGCAAACTCGCGGGCGGTGAGCTGAATGGCTTGGCCGGCGCGCTCCACGCGCTTGGCCCCGGGGTCGAGGGTGAGGTCGGCGAGGTGCAGGGTGGCCTTGGGCGCGGGCGCTTCGGTGCGGCGGCGCACCAGGGCGCGCAGGCGGGCCAGCAGCTCATCGAAGGCGAAGGGCTTGACGAGGTAGTCGTCAGCTCCGGCGTCGAGGCCTCGGATTTTGTCGTCCGTCTCGCCCAGCGCGGTGAGCATGAGGATGGGCACGCCGGGGTCGTGGGCGCGCACCTGTCGGCACACTTCGAGGCCGCTGAGGCCGGGCAGCATCTGGTCCAGAATCAGGCAGTCGTAGCGGGTTGACTGGGCGCGGCGCAGGCCCAGCAGGCCATCGGCGGCGAGGTCGACGGTGTAGTCCTGCTCCGTCAGGCCTTGGTGCAGGAAGGCGGCTACCGAGGGTTCGTCTTCAACTAAAAGGATTTTCATGGGGCGGGAAGGTAGCGCCGTTTTAGAAAACGGGCCGCGTAGGTGGCTGTTGGCGGGCCAGTGCTTAGCGCGGGTTTAGACCAACGGCTTCCATCAGCCAAACCGTTGTACTGCTGGCAATACAGCCAATTTGTGCCTGTTGTATCACCAGCGGCATAAGTTTCAACAAGCCCGTTGAAATTCTTCTCCCGCTTCATTCTGCCTGATTTACAACTACTCACTACGCTCCGGCTGTGCTTAGTTGATTCCGGAACTACGTCAATTCCCACCCTTGGCAAAACACAGACGAAAAGCAGCCGTAGGCAAATAGCAGTATCCGCAACCGCTAGCCGTTCCTTCTCTATGAGCCAAGTTACCCAAGCCCCGCTCGGGCGTTCGCCAGTAGCGCTGGCTCCCACCCAGCCCGTCAGCCTCCACATCAACGGCCAAGCGCACACCCTCCAAATCGCGCCCTGGACCACCCTGCTCGACGCCCTGCGCGAGTACCTCGACCTGACCGGCACCAAGAAAGGCTGCGACCATGGCCAGTGCGGCGCCTGCACGGTCCTGGTTGATGGGAAGCGCATCAATTCCTGCCTTTCGCTGGCCGTGATGCATGAAGATTCCGAAATCACAACCATCGAAGGACTGGGCACCGAGGACCAGTTGAGCCCGCTGCAACAGGCGTTCATCGACCACGACGCTTTCCAGTGCGGCTACTGCACGCCGGGCCAGATTTGCTCAGCCCAGGGGCTGATTAACGAAGGCAAGGCCAAAACCGAAGCCGAAGTGCGCGAGCTGATGAGCGGTAACATCTGCCGCTGCGGCGCTTACAGCAACATTTTGAGCGCGGTGATGGAAGTGCTCAACAACGAAGGATTAATCATTGAGGACAAGGCATGGTCGGCCGGCACGGCCGGGCAGATAATGCCCCCGGTAGAGCCCGCCAAGTAATTTTTCCGCCCTAACTTCCTCAAAATGAACAGTTTCACTTTCACCCAAGCTACCGCTGTGGCGAGCGCCGTGCAGGACCAAGCCGCGCACGACGACGCGGCCTACATCGGCGGCGGCACCAACCTGATTGACCTGATGAAGGAAAACGTGGCCCGCCCCACGCACCTCATCGGCCTCAAAAAACTAGGCCTCGACACCATCGAAACCCTGCCCGATGGCGGCCTGCGCCTCGGGGCCCTCGCCACCAACGCCGATACCGCCTGGCACCCCGAAGTAGAAGAGCGCTACCCGCTACTGAACCAGGCCATTCTGGCCGGGGCCAGCCCGCAGCTGCGCAACATGGCCACCGACGGCGGCAACCTGATGCAGCGTACCCGCTGCTACTATTTCTACGACCTGGCCACGCCCTGCAACAAGCGCGAGCCAGGCAGTGGCTGCTCGGCCATCGGTGGCTACAACCGCGTGTGCAGCATCCTGGGCACCAGCGACTCGTGCATCGCCACCCACCCCTCGGATATGTGCGTGGCCCTGGCCGCCCTCGATGCCACCGTGCGCGTGAGTGGTCCCAACGGCGAGCGCACCATCAAGTTCGAAGATTTCCACCGTCTCCCCGGCGACCACCCCGAGCGCGACAATAGCCTGGAGCCCGGCGAGTTAATTACCAGCCTTGACCTGCCAGAAAAGGGTTTTTCGAAGAACTTCAGCTACCTGAAGCTGCGTGACCGCAGCAGCTACGCCTTCGCGCTGGTGAGCGTGGCGGCGGCGCTGGAGCTCGACGGCAACACCATCACCGATGCCCGCCTGGCGCTGGGCGGCGTGGCCCACAAGCCCTGGCGCGATAAGGAAGCCGAGGCCCTGCTCATCGGCCAGCCCGCCACCGCCGATACCTTCCGCCGCGTGGCGGCCAAGGTGCTCGCAAACGCCAAAGGCTACGGGGCCAATACGTTCAAGATTGAGCTGGCCCGCCGCGCTATCGTGCGGGCGCTGAAGCAAGCCACCGAGATGAATCAGGATGTTGATACTAACGCTTTCCAGAATTCCAACCCGTAGCCATCGGCATTAATCGGCTATTGTAGGAAGTAGAAGCACAACCCTTTGCGTCTCGTCGTCGAACGGCCAGAACCGCGCCGTTCGCACCATCAGGTAAACAACATCAGCAACGACGAGGCGCAAAGTGTTGCGTTTCTACCTCGTTTTCCAATCCTGAATCCGCCCAATAATATGACGCACCAAACCGACTACATCGGCAAACCCACCAACCGCGTCGATGGCCCGGCGAAGGTGGCCGGCACCGCCAAGTACGCCGCCGAATTCAATGTGCCCAACCTGCTCTACGGCTACGTGGTGAGCAGCCCGATTACCAAGGGCAGAATCACGAAAATCGACGCCGCGCCGGTGCTCGCGCTGCTCGGCGTGCACGAGGTTTTCACGCATGAGAACGTACCGCATTTCGCCTTTTTCGACCGCAGCTATAAGGACCAGATTGCGCCCGGCGGCTCCCCTTTCCGCCCGCTGCACGATGCCGAAATCAAGTACAGCCTGCAGCCCGTAGCGCTGGTGGTGGCCGACACCTTTGAGCTGGCCCGCTACGCCGCGTCCATTCTGCATATTGCCTATGAGGAAGTGGCCCACGAAACCGAGCTAAGCAAGCACCTTGACGAGGCGTTTGAGCCCGGCCGGGGCAAGGCTGGCTACAAGCCGCCGAAATCGCGCGGCAACTTCGGCAAGGGCTGGAAGGAGGGCGTGGCCCACATGGAGGCGCAGTATTCGCACCACGCGCAGCACCACAACCCCATGGAAATGTTTGCCACCACGGTGGAATGGCTCGGGGATAAGAACCTGACTATCTACGACAAAACGCAGGGTGTTTTCAACAGCCAGCTGGTGGTCAAGAATATTTTCGGGTTGAACAAGGACCAGGCGCGGGTGATTTCGAAGTACACCGGCGGTGGTTTCGGCTCCGGTTTGCGGCCACAGTACCAGCTGTTTCTGGCCGTGATGGCTTCGCTGCAGCTGGAGCGCTCGGTGCGCGTGTCGCTCACCCGCGAGCAGATGTTCAGCTTCGGCCAACGGCCCGAAACCTTACAGCACGTCGCCTTGGCCACCGCCGCCGACGGCTCACTCACGGCCATCAACCACTTTGCCGTGGCCGAAACTTCGCAGTTTGAGGATTTTACTGAAAACGTGGTGGGTTGGAGCGGCACGCTCTACGACTGCAAAAACGTGGAGTTGGGCTACCGCCTGGCCAAAGTCGACGTGTTTTCGCCGCTCGACATGCGCGCGCCGGGCGCGGCCTCGGGCTCCATCGCGCTGGAAATTGCGATGGACGAAATGGCCTACGCCGCCGGCCTCGACCCGCTCGAATTCCGCCTCCGCAACTACTCCGATTTCGACCAGGCCCAGAATCTCCCCTACTCCAGCAAGGCCCTGCGCAAGTGCTACGCCGAGGGCGCGGCCAAGTTCGGCTGGGAGCAGCGCACCGCCGAGCCCGGCTCAATGCGCGACGGTAAGATGCTGGTGGGCTGGGGCATGGGTGGCGGCATCTGGGATGCCTCCAAGATGCCCGCCACGGTCAAAGCCAGCCTCGACGCCGACGGCCACCTCACGGTGAGCAGCGGCACCAACGAAATCGGTACCGGCACCTACACCATCATGACGCAGATTGCGGCCGAAAGTATGGGCCTGCCCATCGAGGCCGTCACCTTCGTGCTGGGCGACACCACGCTGCCCGAGTCGCCGCTGCAAGGCGGCTCCTGGACGGCCGCCTCGGTAGGTAACTCCGTGGTGGAAGCCTGCACCAAGCTGGGCGAAGCCCTGCTGAAACAGGCCAAGAAAATGGACCACCCGGCCTTTAAAGATGCTAAAATCGACGATGTGCAGTTTGCCAACGGCCAACTGCGCTTGCGTTCCGACGACACCCAGGCCGTGGTCCTGCGCGACCTCGTGCAAGCCAGCGGCGAGTCCAAAATCGAAGCCGAAAACTCCACTGTGCTGGCCAAGCTGGAAATGCTGAAGCCCCCAAAATACTCCATGCACGCCCACAACGCGGTATTTGTGGAAGTGAAAGTGGACCCCGAGCTGATGACCGTGCACGTCACCCGCGTGGTGAATGCCGTGGCCGCCGGCCGCATCATCAACCCGAAAACGGCCCGCAGCCAGGTCCTCGGTTCGGTCGTGTGGGGCATCAGCTCGGCCCTGATGGAGGAGTCGGTGATGGACCACCGCTTCGGCCGCTACATGAACCACAACTACGCCGAATACCACGTTCCCGTGAACGCCGACATCCACGACATCGACGTGATTTTCGTGAGCGAGGAAGACGATAAAGTCAATCCCCTCGGCATCAAAGGCCTAGGCGAAGTAGGCCTGCTGGGCGTAGCCGCCGCCGTGGCTAACGCCATTTATCACGCCACTGGCAAGCGCGTGCGCGACATGCCCATCACGATTGACAAGCTGCTGTAGAAACTCCGGCGGCCAGTGCCGCTGACGTGACATAAAAACGCCCCGCAGCTGGTTGGTTGCGGGGCGTTTGTAATATCTATGTTACTACCGCCAGCGAATCTTCTCCCCCGACTTGCCCGCGTGGAGCCGGGCGGGCACGCTGGCCAGAATCAACTCCCGCAATGCGGTGAGCAACGTCGTCCGCACGAAGCCGTGGTGCACGACTAGGCTCACCTCGCGCACCGGGGCCGGGGCGATGAAGCGCTTGAGTAGCGGGTTGGCATCGACTTCGTCCAGCACGGCCAGCTCGGGCACCAACGTGTAGCCGTGGTGGTGGCGCACCAGCTCTTTCAGGGTTTCGATGGAGCCGCTTTCGTAAGCAACAGCCCCGGTGGAGGTGGTGCGGCCGCACAGGTTCAGGACTTGGTTGCGGAAGCAGTGGCCCTCCTGCATCAGCCACAGGCCGGCGCTGGACAGGTCGGCCGGGCGCACGGTGGCCTGGGCGGCCAGCGGGTGGCGCTCGGAGGCGAGCACTAGGAACGGCTCATCCAGCAGGGGCAGCTCGTGCAGCTGCCGGTCATCGAGCGGGGTGACGAGCAGGCCCACGTCCAACCGGTAGTCCTTGAGCCGCAGCATGATTTCCTCCGAGCGCAGCTCCTCGATGTGCACGCGCAAATTGGGGTAGGCCGTGGTGAGGCCCACTAGGAAGCGGGGCACCAGGTACGGGGCCAGCGTGGAGATGACGCCCAGGCGCAGCTCGCCCACCACTTCGCCTTTGGCCACCTGCACCAGCTCGCGCAGTTGCTGGGCTTCGCGCAGCACGCGCCTAGCCTGGGCAATAACCTGAACGCCCACGGCCGTGGGCTCGGCCCGGCGCTGGGTGCGGTCGAAAAGCAGCACGCCCAACTCTTCTTCCAGTTTTTGGA
>JALYUH010000327.1 GCA_030853985.1 Bacteroidota bacterium
GGCGGCCACCAGCGCGAGGCCCTGGCCGCCCAGCTCTACCGTAGCACCCGCAACAAGCTGATGACCCTGCCCGGCAGCACGAAAGTCTACCCCGCCCACGGTCCCGGCTCGCTCTGCGGCAAAACTACCAGCCCCGACCTCGACAGCACCATTGCCAAAGAGCTGAAAACGAACTATGCCCTGCAACCCATGTCGGAGAGCGAGTTCATTCAGGTGCTGCTCGAAGACCAGCCGTTTGTGCCCAAGTACTTCGGCCACGATGTGCAGCTCAACAAGCAGGGCGCGCCCAGCTTTGAGGACAGTATTCGGGCCGTGCCGCACCTGGGCAGCACCGATACGCTGGAGGCCGGCGTGCTGCTCATCGACGCCCGCCCGGCGGCCATGTTCCGGGCCGGCCATCTGTCGGGGGCTATCAACCTGCAGGATGGCGGCAAGTTCGAAACCTGGCTGGGTTCCATTATCGGCCCGCAGGAGAAGTTCTACCTGCTGGCCGACTCTCAGATTGCGCTGGATACTGTGGTGCGCAAAACTGCCAAAATTGGCTACGAAGGCAATATCAAGGGGGCGCTGCTGGCCCCGGCGGCCCTGCCCGAAACCAACCCAGCCGTGGATGTAGCCCAAGTGCGCGAGCACCCCGAGCAATTCACCATTGTCGACATCCGTAACCGCGCCGAGGCCCGAACGCCGGTTTTCGCCAATGCGCTGGTGATTCCGCTGCCCGAGCTGCGCGAGCGGGCCCACGAAATCCCGACCAACAAGCCCATTCTGGTGCATTGCGCGGGCGGCTACCGCTCGGCGGCGGGCAGCAGCATTGTGCAGGCCGCGCTGCCCGGCGCGCAAGTGCTGGATTTGGGCGAGGCCGTGACGGATTTTCAGGCGCTGGCGGGGCACTAACCCTCCCCCTTCGTTAGCGGAGAGCAAGCGATGAAAGAATCAATTGTCAATAAGCTGCTAGAATTCAGCAAGACACACGACCTTCTGCGAGCCACTATCGAGCATGGCCGCATCTGCTTGGCCAATTGGATGGCAGAAAGCCCGGAAGAGCACAGTCGACTGTTTTCAACTTTACTGCCGTTCAACTTCACTTTTGATAGCGTGAGCCAGGAGTTGCTATTTGTAGATTGCGCGCATGAAACATTCATTCTGCGAACCAAATACCTGTTGTTCACCGACGACAATGGCCATTGCCAAGTAGGCTGGTATGCCCTTGATGTAGACCAGCACGGTTCGGCGGTTGATGACTGGCTTATTTTCAGCTAAAGCCAGTCAGCGCAAATCTTAAAGTTGCTCTGCCCCTAAGGTATCTTTGAGATTCACTCTACCCTATGCGCGTTCTTCATACCGCCGACTGGCACCTCGGCCAGCATTTCCTCACCGGCCAGGAACGCAGCACCGAGCAGCAGGCTTTTCTCGACTGGCTACTGCTGACGGTGCAGGTGCAGGCCATTGATACTCTGGTAATTGCCGGCGATATTTTCGACACCCAGTCGCCCTCCTACACGGCGCAGGAGCAGTATTACACCTTCCTGGTGCGGATGCAGGCCACCGGCTGCCGCGACGTTGTGGTGGTGGGCGGCAACCACGATTCGCCCACCATGCTCAACGCCTCGCGGCAACTGCTGCGGCAGCTGCGCATTCACGTCGTGGGCGGCGTGCCCGCCGACCCCGCCGAGCAGGTGCTACACCTGGCCGGGCCCGATGGCCGGCCGGGCCTGGTGGTGTGCGCCGTACCCTTCCTGCGCGACCGCGACATTCGCCTGGCCCTGGCCGGCGAAAGCCCCGACGACCGCCAAATCCGTATCCGCCAGAGTATTGCCGGCCACTACGCGGCCCTGGCAGAGCTGGACGTAGTGCGTCGCCTACGCGAGCAGGACGTGCCCGTGCTGGCCACCGGCCACCTCTACGCGGCCGGCGGCGAAGCCCGCGAGGGAGCCGAGCGCGACGTGCACATCGGCGGGCTGGGGCTAGTGGGGGCCGAGCATTTCCCGCTGGCCTTCGACTACGTGGCGCTGGGCCACCTGCACCGCCCCCAGGTGGTGGGCGGCCGGGCGCACATTCGCTACTCGGGCTCGCCGGTGCCGCTATCCTTCACCGAGGCCGATGACAAGCAGCAGGTGCTGCTGCTGGAATTTAAGGGGGCCGGCGCGCCCACCATTACGCCCCTGCCGGTGCCGGTAGCGCGGCGGCTGCAACGCTTTCATGGCACGCTCGACGAGGTGGAGGCCGATATTCTGGCCTACGATAACTCGGCCTTTCCGCTCGTGGCCTGGGCCGATGTGCTGGTGCGCTCCGATGAGACGCCCGCCGAGGTGCAGCGCCGCGTGCTGGCCGTGCTGGCGCTGCAAAAGCAGCAGGTGATTGCCCCGCGCGGCGTGCGCCACCAGCGCGCCACCGAGCAGCTCGACCTGGCCGCCGACGTGGCCCCGCTGGCCCAGTTGCACGAGCTGACGGTGGACGAGGTATTTGGCCGGCGCGTGGCGGGCCTGCCGCCGGAGCGCGCCGCGGCCCTCACCGCCACGTTTGGCGAGCTGCGCCAGCTGCTGGGCGAAGCGGAGCCGGGCCACGACTAACCCGCCTGGCCCGGCGCGTTGGTGGCGGCCCGAAAACCGCGCTACCCCATATATTTACCGACCCGCCTTTCGCGGAGCATCCACTTTTGCTTTATTCAACTCCTTTCCTCATGAACAAAAAACTACTCGCGCTGGGCGTATTCTTCGCGCTCGCTGCTGCCGATGAGGCGCAGGCCCAGGCCTCTTTAATTGCGAACGGCGTAGTGGCCGCTTTCAACCTAGGCCGCATGGCAGCCCGCAAGAAAGAAGCCGTGAACGCGCCCGCTGCGGCGGTTGAACAATACCGGGGCCAGTCGTACCCGGTGCTGCGCACGCCCGACGGGCAGCTGCCGAAGAAGGGCGAGGCCAAAATCAGAGACGTGGAAACCCAACTCGACCGCTTTCGCAGCGCTTTGCGGGCCGACTCGACCAGCGCGCTGTGCACGCCCGAGCAGCGCACGGCCTTCCAGACGGCCATCGTGAGCTTGGCCCGCGCGCAGCCCAAGTGGGATTTGGAGCCTTATCAGCAGGAAGGCACTTTTTATCTGGCCGAAGATGCCCGCCGCCAGCGGGCCTCGGCGCCAGCCAAATAGGCTTCTTCGCCTCGTTTTAGTTGATTGTTCGCCCGCCTTTCCAGCTTATTGCTGGCAGGGCGGGCGTAATTTTAGGGTATGAAAATTATCAGCGTCCGTTTTGCTAACCTGAACTCGCTGCCCGGTCCGTTCCTGATTCGCTTTGACACAACGCCCTTGGCCGACACGGGGCTCTTTGCCATTACCGGGCCCACGGGTGCGGGCAAAAGCACGCTGCTCGATGCCATTGCGGTGGGCCTCTACGGCCGGGTGCCGCGCCACGACCGGCAGGTGGGCGAAATGGTGAGCCGCCACGCGCCGCACGCGTTTTCGGAAGTGGAATTTGAGGTGCTCGAAACCAACCCTGATACCGGCGCGGTAGGCCGGGTGCGCTACCGCTCGCGCTGGGAGGTGAAGCGCAAAACGCGGGGCGATGACAAAGGCGGCCTCGGCCAGGATGCGATGACGCTGGTAATCAGCCCATCTGGCGAGGCCGTAGTATCGGGTAAGGAAGCGGTGCCGGCGCGGGTGAGCGAGGTTTCGGGGCTGGATTTTGGGCAGTTCGAGCAATCGGTGCTATTGAGCCAGGGTAAGTTTGCGCGCTTCCTGCACGCTCCCGAAAAGGAACGCAGCGCCCTGCTGGAGAAGATGACCAATGTGGGCATTTACTCGCGGCTGAGCGTGGCGGCGTATGAAAAAGCCCGCGAGGAGCAGCAGAAAACCCGCGAGCTGCAAATCCGGCTCGATGCCACCCGCCTGCTGAGCGAAGACGCGCGCACGGCTCTCGAAACCCAGCTCGATGCCCTGCACCAGCTAGCCGAGCAGCACTACGAAGAGCAGCAGGAAATGACCATTTCCCTGCTCTGGCGCGCTAAGCTCGACCAGCTGGAAGGCCAGCTGCGCGACACCGGGCGCGAAGCCGAGCGCCTGCGCCGCGACGAGGAAACCCTGCAGCCCGAGTTTGCCCGGCTGGCCGCCCACACCCGCGCCGCCGCCGTGGACAAACCCCTGGGCCTAGCCGAAGCCGCCACCCAGGAAGTAACCCGCGACGAGCGGCAGTTGCGCGAGTTGGAAGCCGCCCGGCCCCGCCTGGCCGCCGCGGCCGCCACCGCCGCCACCGCCCACACCGCTGCCACCGTTGCCCAGGCCGATGCCCAGCAGGAAGAGGACCGCCTGCGCCCCGTGCTCAGCGAGGCCCAGCAGCAGGATGCTGCGCTGGCCGCCGCCCGCCACCAGCTGCAGCTTCGGCGGGAGGAGCACGGCCGCCAGCGTACCCAGCACGAGCGCGAAGCGGCCGGACTAACCCGCGAAGCCGAGGCCCTGGCGCAGCTGCAGAGCCAGGACGCGACACTCAAAAGCTGGCTGATTGAGCACAGCGCTGAGAATAACCTCAAGGACCAGGTGCTGGCCCTCGACCGCGAAATCATCGACCTGCAAAACGCGCAAAAGGAAATGGCCACCCGCGAGGCCACCCGCACCGAGCTGCTGAAAAACCAGCAGCAGCTAACCCAAGACCTGCGCCGCCAGCGCGACCTCGAAACCGAGGCCCTGGCTCGCCAACAGACCATTAAGGAAGAAGGCCAGCCCTGCCGCAGCGAGCGCGACGACCTGCTACGCGACACCACCCCCGCCGCCCTGGCCCAGCGGGCCGACGACCTGGCCGCCCACCGCCAGGCCCTGCAACAGCTGCTACCCAAAGCCGAAACCGCCCACGAGCAACAGCTTCGCGCCGACGCGCTGGCCGCGCAAATCGAGCGCGAAACACCTTTCCTGACGTCGGCCAAACAGGGGGTAGCCCACCTCGAAACCCGCCGCGCCGACGGGCAACAGCTACTCGACAGCTACCGCCGTGAGTTGCGAACGCAGCAGGCCCTGGCCGACCTGAACCAGCACCGCCAGCAGTTGCAGCCCGGGCAGCCCTGCCCGCTCTGCGGAGCCGTGGAGCATGCCTTCGCGGCCGGTTTCGTAGCCGAACCCAATGAGATGGAGCGCCTCGTGGCCAGCCAGGAAACCACGCTGGCTGGCCTTGATGACGAGTTGCGCCGCACCACTACTGCCTTGGCCCGCAGCCAAACCGAGCAGCAGCAACGCCAGCAGCAGCACCAGGAAGCTACGGCCGCCGCCGCAACTGCCCACCAACAGGCCGTGGCACTAGCGGCGGCCCTCGCGCCCGCACCACCCCAGCCCGCCGACCCGGCTGCCGTGCGCGCCCTGCTCGCAGCGGCCACGGC